>NZ_CAWQOK010000070.1:0-85964 GCF_963896075.1 Proteus sp. G4415 | reverse complement strand
GCGAAGCTCCTGATCGAAGCCCCAGTAAACGGCGGCCGTAACTATAACGGTCCTAAGGTAGCGAAATTCCTTGTCGGGTAAGTTCCGACCTGCACGAATGGCGTAATGATGGCCAGGCTGTCTCCACCCGAGACTCAGTGAAATTGAACTCGCTGTGAAGATGCAGTGTACCCGCGGCAAGACGGAAAGACCCCGTGAACCTTTACTATAGCTTGACACTGAACATTGAGCCTTGATGTGTAGGATAGGTGGGAGGCTTTGAAGTGTGGACGCCAGTCTGCATGGAGCCAACCTTGAAATACCACCCTTTAACGTTTGATGTTCTAACCTAGGCCCATAAACTGGGTCGGGGACCGTGTCTGGTGGGTAGTTTGACTGGGGCGGTCTCCTCCTAAAGAGTAACGGAGGAGCACGAAGGTTGGCTAAGCATGGTCGGACATCATGCGGTTAGTGCAAAGGCATAAGCCAGCTTGACTGCGAGAGTGACGGCTCGAGCAGGTACGAAAGTAGGTCTTAGTGATCCGGTGGTTCTGAATGGAAGGGCCATCGCTCAACGGATAAAAGGTACTCCGGGGATAACAGGCTGATACCGCCCAAGAGTTCATATCGACGGCGGTGTTTGGCACCTCGATGTCGGCTCATCACATCCTGGGGCTGAAGTAGGTCCCAAGGGTATGGCTGTTCGCCATTTAAAGTGGTACGCGAGCTGGGTTTAGAACGTCGTGAGACAGTTCGGTCCCTATCTGCCGTGGGCGTTGGAAGATTGAGAGGGGTTGCTCCTAGTACGAGAGGACCGGAGTGAACGCACCACTGGTGTTCGGGTTGTCATGCCAATGGCATTGCCCGGTAGCTAAGTGCGGAAGAGATAACCGCTGAAAGCATCTAAGCGGGAAACTTGCCTCGAGATGAGTCTTCCCTGTCACTTTAAGTGACCTAAAGGAACGTTTAAGACTAAGACGTTGATAGGCTGGGTGTGTAAGCGTAGCGATACGTTGAGCTAACCAGTACTAATGAACCGTGAGGCTTAACCTGACAACACCGAAAGTGTTTTGTCAGAGAGACGAAACGATGAAGTCAGCTTGTTCAAGATTAAATTACTGGCGACTCACCGAAAGGAAGGAAGCGAGTAATAGACAGAATTTGCTTGGCGGCCATAGCGCGGTGGTCCCACCTGATCCCATGCCGAACTCAGAAGTGAAACGCCGTAGCGCCGATGGTAGTGTGGGGTCTCCCCATGTGAGAGTAGGGAACTGCCAAGCATTAAATAAGACGAGAAAGCCAACCCACTGGGTTGGCTTTTTTGCGTTTGATATTTTTTATTCTCAATATTATCCCTTAACTTAGGAAAAGAGTTATTTCAATTGCTGATAGAGTAAACTGCCAGCAGCGGCTCCTGCCACATCATAAGCAAAATCATGCCAGCTCCATCCCGTACCTTGTGGTCGACTATCATAAAGCTCTTTAGCGACGCCTAAACTTATTGAAAAGGATAAGCCAATAACTAATCCTTCTCGATAAGAATAGTTCTGATGATCTGCGTAAGCATTAGCTCCCGCGGAGGCTACCATAGAAAATAAAAAATGCTGTGCTTTATCTTTTCCTTGCCAATTATCATTGGCAACATGAAAGGATTGACAACCATTTAACGTGACGAGTGAAAGTAAAACTATCAGATAGAAGCCATTACGCTTTAGTTTCATATAATATCCACGCCTTATTACTATATCTTGATCGTTAGATAGTTGAGCTTAAATCTTAATAAGTTGAAGTATAGTGGATTATAGCGACAAAAAAGCCTTACTTATTTTAAGTAAGGCTTATAAATAGTGCTTAGCAGTATATTTAAATTAGAGTATACGACTAATTAGTCTATCAACACGGATACGCCGTAAACGTTTAATTAATTTTTTCACTTTTAGAGGGTAAAATTTAATACTCTCTAATTGTTGATAACTTTTAACAATCAGTGTTTTTTCTCTGATACAAGCTAACTCTTTATGGCGTTGTTCATGTAATTCATGATGTGGATCGTGAATTAAGATGGCATTTTCAAGATCTAATCCCCAAGCTCGAGGGTTTAGATTATTACCTGTAATTAATTGCCACTCATCATCAACCCACATGCCTTTTAAATGATAGGTATTATCACCGTCTTTCCAAAGCCTTACTGTTAATTGGTCATTATCAATAAAACGTTGAAAACGTTGGGTGAATTTACGAAGATTAATCTCATACAAATAAGGCAAAGCACCTATTATTTTAAAGGGCTCTTCTGGCGGAATATAAAAGTCATTTGCCGTTTTATCACCAATAATAATCTCAACCTGTTTACCATTTCTCAGTAAATGACTAATTTGGCGTACCAAAATAGCAGGTAAATTAAAATAAGGTGTACAAATAACCAACTTTTCTTCAGTCACGGCCATGAGGTGGGAGATAGTCTTATTCAAGATATTTTTCTTGCCTAAGCCGACCAATGGAGTCACTGTTAACTGATTATTTGAGGCATTTCCTTTAATATCGTAACCATCATGTGTGCGTAAATTAAAGCGGAATTGACGGATACAATTTTTAATTTCTGCACAACGCACTCTCTCTTCTGAATCAAGACGTTGAATAGCATCTGATTGCAAAAGGCTATCGACAATGAATTGCTTCATTGTGTTTGCGAGTTCAGCATTATGAATGATGTGATATCTGTCATAACGGTATTTATCAAGTTTATGCAAATAGACGTTATTAATACTTGCACCACTGTAAATAACCGTATCATCAAAGATAAACCCTTTTAGATGTAATACGCCTAATGCTTCACGTGTATTAACAGGAATACCATAAATAGGGACGTCAACATCAGGATGCTGTTGTGCAACTTTATGATACCAATCTGCATTTGTTGCATCAGCAGAGACACCTATACGACCGCGTTGAGCACGATGCCAATCAACAATAACGGTGATGGAAAGTTCAGGACGTTGTTGTTTTGCGGTATAAAGTGCTTCAAGGATCTCCTCGCCCGCTTCATCATGTTCTAGATAGAGTGCGGTAATAAAAATCTCTTTTTGAGCTTGCGCGATATATTTCAATAAGGTGCTGCGAAACGCGGATGTCTGATAAAGCGTTTCAACATCAGCAACTGACTGAGCTAATTTAGGCAGTTGTGCAAGGTGTTGTTGATGCTTAGCAAGTTTTAGTTTAGACAACATCACAGTGCTTATTTCTCTTGTTTATGATGACTAAAAGAGTCATCTTCTATGTAAAAAATTCTGTAACCGATCTTCTGATCATAACATTAGTTATATAGGATGTACGCATAAAATCATCTTATAGAGTGAATTTCTCTTAGGATGTGTGAATAATCACATTCAGAAATTTTCTATTCGCGATTTTATCACTATACATCACTGATAGGATCAAGAAGCAAGTTGAGATTGACTATTCCTTCATCAAACTGTACTTCCACAGAAAACCCTAATTTTTTAGCAAGACTTATCATATTACGATTTTCAGGCATGGTAATGGCAGTTAACCGTTTGATGCCATGAGCCTTAGTATAGTTGATTAATTTCATCATTAATTGGTGACCCAGTGTATTACCTTTTAAATCAGAGCGTACCAAGATAGCAAATTCAGCCTGTTGATTATCAGGATCTGCCATAGCTCGAGCAACACCAATAATTTCTGGATCATCGTGAGGGTGGCGAATGGCGACAAAAGCCATCTCACGATCGTAATCAATTTGTGTCATATTAGCGAGATCGTCATGGGTAAATTCGCTGATCTCACTAAAATAGCGATAATAGAGATCTTCTTTGGTCACTTGATTAATAAAAGTTTTTAGTAGAGGTTCATCTTCAGGCAAAATAGGTCGAATAAAACAAGGTTTGTTATCTCTTAAAAAGAAAGTTTCTTCTAATTCATTGGGATACGGGCGAATAGAAAGTTTTTGATGAGGATCGCCTTCGATTGGTGACAGCTCCATAGCCACGTCTAACAAAGTGAAATCATTACCCGATACTAACAACGGATGTATGTCGAGCCTGACAATTTGTGGACAATCTAATAGTAAGTGTGAAACTTGCACCAAAAAATGGCTTAAGCTTAGGATATTCAGTGGTTGTAATGCACTTCTAGGTTGGAGCTTGCCACTTTTTATTGCATTAATGACCAGATAACGAGCTAGCGCCATATTAAGTGGTGGCAAAGCAACGGCAGCTTTTGTTTCGATTTGCCACTCAACGCCTCCTTCTCCTAATAGAATTAGTGGGCCAAAGATGGGGTCTTGTTCAATCGCAACACGTAGCTCTTGGGAGCCTGCACGGTTTGCCATACTTTGTACTAATAGTCCTTGAATTTTCGCTTGTGGGTAAAGCTCGCTTACCCGCTCGATAATGGCATGTGCAGCCGATTCAACTTCATTGCTGTCTCTTAAATATAACATAACCCCCTGAACTTCCGATTTATGAGGTATATCAGGAGAGCGTAATTTCAGCGCGACCGGATAACCTATTTTTTCTGCAATACTGACCGCTTCTTGTGCATTATGAGCAATCCAAGTAGGTAAAGTATTAAAGCCATAGGCTTCCATAATGGGCTGGACTTGGTGTGTATCAAGGCGATACTGTTTTTTGTCGAGAGCGTCTTCAATACAGCGATGGGCTTGCTGGGTGTTCATTTTTATTTCTAAAGGTAATGCCGGCGTTTCCTTTAGTTGTTTTTGGTTTCGGCGGTACTCCACCATATGCATAAAAGCGGTAATTGCGCCTTCAGGAGTGCGATAAGTGGGAATACCCGCTTCACTAAATAATTTACGTGATTGTTGAGATGAATATTCGCCTCCCCAATTAGTAAATAGAGTGAGCCATTTTCTTCTGGGGTGCTTATTAATTGCTTCAATAACTTTTTGTGCTGTTTCAATACTTGGTGCAATAGCACTTGGTGTATGAATTAAGAGTAATGCATCATGATCATGGCTATCTAATAGACAATTCACTGCCCTAATATAGCGCTCTACCGTGGTATCATCACCTAAATTAAGCGGATTACGAATAGCAGATGTGTCTTGCACAATGGCTTGCAATTGTTGCTGAGTATCAGCAGATAATTGTGCTAATTTGCCTGACTGTAAAAATAATTCATCTACGGCCATTGCCGCAGGAGCGGAACCATTGCTGATGATCATCAGTTTCTCGCCTTTTAATGGCGTCATATAACTGAGGGTTTCAACCGCTGAAAACATCTCATGAGTATCTTGTACGCGTAACAGTCCTGCGCGTTGGAAGGCTGCATCATAAGCTACATCATAACTTGGCGTATCGCCTAAGAGTAATTGGGCTTTTTGTGTTCGACCACTTTTTATAACTAGTATTGGCTTATTGCGTGATGCACTACGTGAGGCAGACATAAAGCGCCTTGCATCATGAATATGCTCTAAATGCAGTAATATTGCACTGGTTTTACTATCTCTTGCTAGAAAATCCAGTAAATCATCAACTTGGATATCTTGGTTATCACCTAATGCAATAAAATAGGAAAAGCCAATATTGCGGTAATACGCCCAATCTAGGATGGTGTTAGCTACTGCTGCTGATTGTGAGATAAATGCCAATTTGCCTTTTTTTACAGGAAGGGGTGAAAAGCTGGCATTTAAGCCTTGCCAAGGGGCTAATAAACCTAAACTATTTGGACCTAACAAGCGAATATGGTATTGCTGGCAGAGTGTCTTAATAGCTTGAAATTGTTCTGATTGTGCTGAAAGAACAATCACGGCTTTACAGCCTGATTGACCTAATTGCTCAAGAAGTTCAAGATTGCGGCGATGATGAGTACAGATAATTGCCAAGTCTGGTACTTGGGGGAGTTTATCAATAGAAGGATAAGTAAAAACACCAGAAACAGAATTGCGAGTCGGATTGACTGGAAAGACTGGCCCATTAAACCCACCACTGAGTAAGTTTTTCATCATTGTGGTTCCTGCTCTGCCTACTTTGTCAGAGGCGCCAATCACCGCAATTGATTTAGGACGTAATAGTGCTTCAAGGCCTCGCTGGCTCATATCAACTCCTAAGTTTATGATAAACTGTATTCAATGTAGCTGATTTACTCTTCTTTTGCCTGACGTCTGTCTGGTTTTCCAATTAAATATTGTTGACGAAAGTAACTAAAATGAGAAAAAAGCTGTTGTGACGCTAAATCATCGCCGACATTGGCTAAAATAGAAGCGGCAACTTCAGCGGTACAATGTTGCTCTTCTCTTGCTGCTTGACGGAGCATGTAGTCACATTTACTGGCTTCATTAATTGAAAACAGTGGTAATGCATCAAGGTAGGGGCTTTTACGAAACATTTTTCTCGCCTCTGTCCAAGTGCCGTCTAGTAAGATAAATAGCGGTGGCTTACTGTTTGCAGGTAACTGGTGATAAACTTTTCGCGAAGGAGAAGCATAGCTGTCTGGGAAGACGACATAAGCTTGTCGATGCGGATCATTAATTGCATCAAGTAAGGCTTTTTCAGGCTCGGTACGTGACCATAAAAAGGCAAGTGTATCGGGTAAAACATCGGCAATTAATTTTCCTGTATTACTTGGTTTCATCACTTCTGTATCGTACATCATTAAACAAAAACGGCTTTTCGCGGTTTGATGAATGATGGTGTCACACAGACACTGTTTTTCAGGTAATAAACAAAAAGTGCATCGTTTAACACGAAAGCCTCTGGCTTTATATGGGCGTGTAGAGATAGAAACTCGATATTGACGAAGTCGAGAAACCGCATTGTCATGCATAACAGAAAGACCACAATCATAAATAAAGGAATGAATATTACCATGATCCCCAAAGGTCTACTATCAGTTGTTTTTTATGAAAGTTTATTTACCGTATAGTGGTAGGATTATTATTATTTAATAAATTTTGGTGACTTATGAAGGTAACACAAATCCTTTTTTGTAATAATGAAAATAGTATTACAGATAATGAAATAAAAAACCTATTTAATATCTTTGATACTCAGGTCATTAATAATAGTAGAGTGGATGTTAATCTTGAGACTGCCAAAAATCAAATAAATAAACTCGCTAATGCAGTTAGGAATGGAAGCTCAAAAGATTTGGATTATTTAGTAAATATCATGTTTCATGATGATATAAAAATAAGCTTATATGCAACTAATCAGCTCTACTTGATTTATCCAAAATTAAATAACTCGATAAGAGAAGATATTAAAGAGTTAGTCAAATTACTCTATGAAATAAAAATAAAAGAGGATCAAGAGTATTTTAAAGAACGACCTTTATTAAGTGCAATGGCTTGTGAGGAAGCGATTGCTAGACAAAAGGGAAAAGGGGAGAATGTTTTTATCTCAGCGGTTGATAATTATTTAAATATAAAATGTAATGATAGCGTATTGGCCAATAGTAATGAAAGCGTAAGTAATAATAATCGATATATATCTTCATCTGAATTAGAGTCTTGGGCGTCATTTCAACCCTATCAGTGTGATATTGGTTCCTATGAATCAATACTTAAAAAAATAGAAAATAGCAAAGGATCCGCGGAGTTAAAAAATTATGTGGTTTTAGTCAATAATAACCATTGGGTTGCGTTATTGACTTATAAAGATAGCTGTTTTTTATGTGATTCATTGCCCTCAAGCAAAAAAGATGAACGTCATAAATTATTAATTGAACTAGAAAAAAAAGGATTTAATACTATCAATATAGAATATAATCTACAAGAAAATGTACCTAATGGATGTGGTCTTTTGGCGCTTAATTATATTGATAGTTTACATAATGAATGGAATAAATTTAATCATGAAAAAGAAGATGATTTAATATCCACAATAGAAACAGTATTACAAAAAACAGGAAAAGACTTTCTAAACCTAAGTTGTAGTGAGCAAACCACATTTAATCATGATGTTAGGAAAAAATTGATTATGGATACACTTTTTTGTATTGTTAAATCTAGTTATGAATAGCTCCATTAGTTATTGATATAAAAGCTATTTTTTATTAATAAAAAGCTAAATCTAATTTTATTTTTAAAGAGAGTGTTTTTTGATATAGGTTTATCTCTTACTCTGCGTGATTCTCTCGGTGACAGTTGCTAAACTATCATGTAATCTGCGCCCCTATTGCAGTTGGAGAGACTAATGAACGATTCTTATGAAGGTAAAAACGGCAAAGTAAAAGTGATGTATGTCCGCAGTGAGGACAGTGCCGATAATAAACCTAAAAAACCATCCCGCCGCCCTAATAATGCTCGTGGTGATACTGACCGTAGTCATCGTCGTGATGATAAACGCGGTGATAACAAATTTTCTCGTCGTGATGAACGTGGTGCAGGTAAGTCTTCAGGACGTAATCCATCACGCAGTGGATCAAGCTCCTTACGTGATAACGATAGTGAAGGTGGTAATTATTCTCCATGGAAAACGATTTCTCGTCCGGGAGATGAGCCATTAAAAGAGCATGATGGAATTACTGGTAAAAGCCAAATAGATCCCGAACAGCTTCGCCGTCAGCGTTTAGAAGAGACGCGTATCTATGGTGAAAATGCTTGTCAGGCTATGTTTAAAAACCGTCCAGAAGCCATTGTTCGAGCTTGGTTCTTACAAGAAGTAACACCTCGTTTTCGTGAAGCGTTAAAATGGATGGCGGCAAATCGTAAAGCTTACCATGTTGTTGAAGAAGAAGAGATGGTTAAAGCGGCGCGTACGGATCATCATGGTGGCGTTTGTTTCTTAATCAAAAAACGTGTTGGCCATGATGCACAAACCTATTTAAAAGATGCACCAACAAAAGATTGTGTCTTAGCGCTTGAAGATGTGGGTAATCCACATAATGTCGGTGCTATTATGCGTAGCTGTGCTCATTTTGGTGTGAAAGGCGTCATTTCTCCCGACTCATCAGTGCTAGAATCTGGTGCAGCAGTACGTACCGCAGAAGGTGGTGCCGAGTATATTCAAGGAATTGATGCTGATAATTTTGCTCAGACATTAGAGCAGTTTAAACAGGCTGGCTATACCTTAGTGACAACCTCAAGTCACAAAGGAAGTGTGCCACTAGCAAAAGCTCAATTACCTGAAAAAATGGTATTAATCTTAGGTCAAGAGAAGGATGGCTTAAGTGATAGCACGTTAAAACAAGGGGATATGAGCATTTACATTGGTGGTACAGGCCATATTGAAAGCTTAAATGTCTCTGTGGCTTCTGGCGTGTTATTGGCTGAATGGTGGCGTCAACATCACGGCTAATTATTTAATTGTTAGATGATTTAAAAATCCCGCTGAATAATGAACTGCAGTCAGTTCACCATGTTCAGCGGGATTTTTCTTTAATTAACTAATCAATTCATTAATGGTTATTTACCCGGTGAGAATGGCGGTTTAGCAAACCAAACAACCACCAGCATTAAAATGAATATTCCTGCCGCTAGCCAGAAAATTTCATTCGCTGAAATAATCAGACCTTGTTCAGTGATTGTTTTAGCTAAATAAGCCGAGGTTTGTTCATCAGAAAGCCCCAATTCTCTCATCTGTTGAAAAGCCAATTGTGCATCGGGATCGAGTGGATTAATTTTTTCAACAAAGGTTTCATGATGTAATGACTCCCTTTGTGTCCAAATGGTTGTCGTTAATGATGCGCCAATTGCACCCGCTAAGGTTCTTAAAAAATTAGATAAACTGGATGCCGAGGCCATTTTCTCCGGAGGTAATCCCGATAAGGTCATCGTGGTTAATGGCATAAAGAAACATGCTACACCTAAACCTTGCCAGAATTGTGGCCAAGCAACTGTGGCAAAATCCATTCCGGGTTCAAAAGTATAAGCTCGCCAATAAAAACATACCGCAAACATAATAAAGCTAAAGCTAATGATATAGCGTAAGTCGACTTTTCCACCAAATTTTCCGATGATTGGTGTAATGATCAGCGGTAATAAACCAACAGAGGCTGCAGCTAAACCCGCCCATGTTGCGGTATAACCAAAGACTTCTTGCAACAGGAGAGGGAGCAACACAATAGTACCGAAATAGATCATATAAGCGAGACTAAGGGTTAAACAGCCAATAGTGAAATTGCGACTTTTAAACAGAGAAAGATCAATAACAGGGTGTTCGTCAGTTAACTCCCACACAATTAAGAAACTTAACGCCACTACAGCAATAATAGTAAGTACAATAATTTCAGTTGAATTAAACCAATCCAGCTCTTTACCTTGATCAAGCATGATCTGTAGTGCACCAACACCAACCACCAATAGTACGAGACCAATGGTATCTATTGGTTTAATTTCCGTTTTGGTTTCGCGACCCGCTAATGTATTTGAGATGCACATAATAATTAACACACCAAAAGGTACGTTAATAAAGAAGATCCATCCCCAATGGTAATTATCACTGATATAGCCACCTAAAATAGGGCCTAAAATAGGTGCAACGACAATGGTAACCGACCATAACGCTAATGCCATATTGCGTTTTGCTGGTGGATAGTTATTCAATAGCAAACTTTGTGATAACGGAATTAAGGGGCCTGCGACTAAACCTTGAAGTACACGGAAAAAGATCAGCATTTCTAAACTTTGAGAAATACCACACAGCCATGATGTTAAGGCAAATAGTGCTGTTGACCACATAAAGAGGCGTACTTCACCAATACGTTTTGCCAGCCAGCCAGTAATAGGAATTGAGATAGCATTTGCAACACCAAATGAGGTAATAACCCAAGTGCCTTGAGAATTTGATGCACCTAAGTTACCCGCTATTGTCGGGATGGCTACGTTAGCGATTGTTGAATCGAGAACTTGCATAAAAGTGGCCAGCGCAAGTGCGATGGTCATTATAGCAAGTTTTCCTCCTTGTAAGGGTTCTTTAATCACCTTTACACCTCGCTTTATCATCCTGCATTTTGTTCAATGATTTCATTAATCAATGAATTGATTTCTGACATATCAATAGTGAGTGCATCAGTATGATAAGCCGGTGCTTGACGTTCGCTCTGTGATAATACTTTTCCATCAAGATTAACGGTATCCACAGTCACTTCAGTGGATAAACCGATACGTAGCGGTTTTTCTGCAACTTCTTTTTCATCAAGGGAAATACGTACCGGCAAGCGCTGAACTACTTTTATCCAGTTACCACTGGCATTTTGTGCCGGTAATAGTGAGAATGCACTGCCTGTTCCCATATCTAATCCCTGTACACGACCATGGTAAATAACTTTTTTACCATAAAAATCAGTGGTTATTTTCGCGGGCTGTCCGATACGCATATTGGCCAGTTGCGTCTCTTTAAAGTTAGCGTCTATCCACATACCTGTGACAGGTACGACGGCCATTAACGGTTTACCCGGTGCAACTTGTGCACCAACTTGAACGCTACGACGTGAGACATAACCTTCAGCAGGACTTAGTATTTTTGTTCGTTGTAAAGCTAGCCATGCATTACGCACTTCTGTTGCAGCTTGTAATACAGAAGGTTGTTGTGCAATAGGCGTGGTTAAGATAATGGCTTGATTAGCATTATATTGCTCTTTTGCTACATCTAATGCCGCTTTTGCCGTGGCAACAGCTTCTCTTGCATGTTGGAGTTCTTCTTTTCCAATGACATTTCGCTCGCCTAATACTTCTCTACGACGCAGATCATTTTGCAATTTTGCCAATTCAGTTTCACGTAAAACAATATTCGCTTTTAATTGACGACCATTGATGATTTGCTGATGCATTTGACGGACACTATTTGCTAAAGCGGTTTTTGCTTTATCTAATGCAAGTATTTCATCACTATCATCTAATTGGACTAGAGGTTCACCTGCTTTTACGTAGTCTGTATTGTCCACATAGACAGTCGTTACCGAGCCTGAAATTTGTGGCATAACCATAATTTGATTGCCTGTTACGTAGGCATTATCTGTGGTTTCATGATGTCTAAGAACCATAAACCAGTAAGCGGTATAAGCGAGCCCCGCGAGAATAAAGATAAAAGTCAGTAGCAATAAAACATTTCGGCGAGTTCGTTTTTTATTGCGAATGGGAGCCTGAGGTGGATTTTTTTCCTCATTTACACTCATTTAGAAGATCTCCATAAACCAGAAAAAAGCATTATATATGTTTCCAGAATAAAATCCGGAAACATATATATTGGGCTTATATTAGAATAATAATTAGCACGAAAGGCCAATTATAAATGTGAATGAATATATTTGTTTATCAATTCATGTTGTAAATGAGGTTGGCGGTATTTGGTCAGGATATCGCAATGCCTCTTGCTCTTAGGCTACGTTTACTAGATGTAATGGTATCTAGTAAACGGAGTCTACTTTCGCACAAATGAGTGGCGAGTAGTTCTACGGCTTTGTCCGTATCTCTCGAACGAAGTGCTAAAAATATTTCACGATGCTCATCCCACGCTGGATTAGACGGCGCTCTATCAAGCCATCGTGCTCGCGAAAGCCTACGTAGGGCATCATTTATCCCTTCAATAATAAATGCGTTATTACAAAGGCGTGCCAACTCTCTATGGAATCGTGTTCCAGCATTTTCCATGCTCTCTTCTGGTGAATCTACCGTGGTTTCTTTAAGCAGGCGTTCCAAATTGTTCAACTGTTCTTCGGTGATCTGGCTGACTGAAAGTTTTAATGCTGCTACCTCCAGTATTTCTCGGTAAATACATAATTGTTCGATTTCATCGGCATCGATTGGTGCCACTAACCAACGTATACCATCACGACATATAAGTCCCTCTGATTCCAACTTTTGTAATGCGGCTCGAACGGGAGTTCTCGATGCGTTAAATTTCGCTTCAGCCCAGCGTTCAGTTAACCGTTCTCCTGGGCCTAGTTCCATGTTGAGTATCAGTTTTCTTAATTGTTTTTCAACCTCTAACACTTGGCTCATAACGGCAATACTCTCCTAAAAATTGACAGTAAAATAAATTATCTATATGGTATACCAAATTGGTATACCAGAAAAGAGTGTTTCTATGACTCAATTATATAACAGCTTTTGGCGTCGAAATCTGCTCGTTTGCTTTATTGGTTCTTTTTCAACTGTTTTTGCAATGACCTTGATGTTACCGTTCCTCCCCCTATATGTTGAAGAGCTTGGTGTTCAAGGTCACGCCGCCATTGTCCAATGGTCTGGCGTGGCATTCAGTGCAACCTTTATCACTGCTGGCTTAATTGCTCCAGTATGGGGAAAGCTCGGTGACAAATATGGACGTAAATCGATGCTCGTAAGAGCCAGTCTTGGTATGGCGGTGACCGTCTCACTTATGGGAATGGTAACAAATATTTGGCAACTTGTCGGTCTAAGGCTATTAGTTGGTTTGGCGGGGGGATACTCATCTGGAGCAACTATTCTTATTGCAGTACAAGCTCCTAGAGAGCGTGTTGCTTGGGCGTTGGGCATTGTTTCATGTGGTGTAATGGCGGGTAATCTTATTGGCCCTCTAGCTGGAGGGTGGTTACCTGACTTGTTCGGTATTCGAAACACGTTTTTCTGTGCCGGTGCACTGATCTTTTTATCTTTTATCATGACCCTTACGCTTATCCGTGAAGATACGCCGAAATACATAAATACTACGACAAAAATGCAAGTGAGTTGGTCGCAGTTACCTGCACGATTTGTGATAGTTAGCATGCTTTGTACGGGGTTGTTGCTGATGCTGGCCAATATGTCGATAGAACCTATTATTACAGTTTATGTGCGTACACTCGTTAATGATCCTGCTCAGATAACTAGGGTTGCAGGTTATGTCATGGCCGCTGCTGCCTTAGGTAGTATTATTTCAGCCTCTTGGCTTGGGAAATTAGCAGATAGGATAGGGCATTTGCGTATTATCACGCTGGCACTAGCTATAGCCGGTTTATTGCTGATCCCTCAGGCCTTTGTTACCTCTGGTTGGCAACTTATTATTTTACGTTTTCTTATGGGATTAGCATTGGGGGGATTGTTGCCTTGTATTGCGGCAGTAATACGTCATCACGTTCCAGAAGGAATGATAGGCAGTATCCTTGGCTATTCGGTCGCAGCCCAGTTTGCAGGTCAGTTCATCGGCCCGTTAATAGGTGGCGTTATTGGTGGTCATATAGGTATGCGCGCAGTTTTTCTGGCAACTAGTGTTGTCTTATTGTTGGGAGCCGCTTGGAATTTTAAATTACATCGTAATTCAGTTATACGCTGATGAACTTCGTTCTTCTTCACCTGTATATTTCGGAGATTTTATGACAACACAATTCAACAATAACAATAATAATATCGATAAAAATAGTGCTCTGCTGGTAATGGATTTTCAGACGACCATTCTTAATAATTTCCTTCCACAAGATCGTGCTGAAGATGTTATTCGTAATACATCATCATTAATTTCCTCTACGCGTGCAGCAGGCATACCGATTATCTATGTTAGTGTTGAGTTTCGTGAGGGGTATCCTGAGGTTAGTCAAAACAACATAATTTTCTCATCGATTAAAGACAATGGAATATTAATCACCAATAGTGAAAGTTCCGCTATTCATGATGATATTTTTCCGCAGGAAAATGAAATCGTTATTATTAAACGTAGAGTAGGGGCTTTTTCATTTACTGAGCTTGAGATGGTTCTTCGTACACAAGGTATTGAAACCTTGATCCTTGCAGGAGTCACGACCAGTGGCGTGATTTTATCTACAGTTAGTCAGGCATTTGACCTAGATTATCGTCTAGTGATTGCAAGTGATTGTTGTGCCGATCCTGATCATGACACACATGTTTTTTTACTCGAGAAAATCTTGTCTCAACATGCTGTTGTAACCAGTTCATCTGAAATATCAAAATATTGGGTATAAATAGCCTAAGTAGCCAATGTTACATAGATCTTGTCGGTAGTATGATAGATTAAATATCAGACATGATTGAGTGCAAGGGCTGGGGAATATTGGCTTTTGGCACAGAGCGACCTGTCAGATTTATGTTAGCTCTGTGCCATAGCTAGTCAGGTCAAATCTGAGCTAATACAGATTAGATCAATAAGTTTATTGATAGTGATGGTTATTCCTGCTGATTATCCGCTAATGTATCAAGTTGTAATAATAATTTACGCATTAGGGTTTCTAGCTGTTTTTGTTCACCTTCATCTAATACTGACCAAATTTTCTTTAAACATTCGTGCTGTGGTGGTAATAAGCTATTTAAAAACTCTTCTCCAGCATCAGTTAAATGAAGATGTAGACAGCGACGGTCATTATGACTTTCACGACGCTCAATCCATCCTTGTTTTTCTAATTCATCTGCAATACGAGTGGCATTTGTTCTTGATGAGCCTAACGCCGCACTCAATTCTGATGGTTGAATACTACGATTTTCCGTTGTATCTAAAATCATAAGTGCCATAAATAATGTCTCGTTAATGCCCTGAGACTTTAACATATTATTACGACTTTCAAGAAGTTTGCTCTGGACGTGCATAGACAGGCGAGTTAACAAAATTTCTTGGTAAGGAATATCTTTGTTAAGCGATTTCTGTTGTGTAGCGCGAGTGTTTAGTAGTTCTTCTGTTGGCGTAAATGAGCTTTCCATTTTTAGACACCTTGTTAGTTTCGATAATTAGGATAACGTTGTTATCAACATGTTAAATGGTATATTAAACACACAATTTAGCAATTTTTATTATTTATAGTCACTATGTTTTTTTGATTATGCTACCTGATTCATAAATTTTTTGAATGATAACATAAAAAAATCACTAGGTGCTTATCTATTTACAATAAGTTATAAAAATCAATTTATCCCTTATTTACTTATGAATAATAGTCTATTTAGGAAAAAATGGATCGATTTCTACGATAAAACACGTAATAAATTTATTTTACACTATAATGATTCTATTGTTAATAATACCACTTAGAAACTATGCCGTTTATGCTATATTGATATAATTGATATGTATTTCTTAATAAAGAATGAGATGATGATATACATAAATAGTAATCACGCTGTTAAAACATTTACGTTTTGTTCTGTTTAGAGGGGTATTGCTGACATAAAATACCCCTTTTGAGATAAGTTTTATTATTCAGATTGGATCACTGGATCATTTTTATAACCAAATAACCAAACCAGTAAACCTAATAAGCCAATGATTGCACCGGCGCTGGAAACACCAATCCAGCCATATTGGTGATAAGCGTAACCCGATAATAAAGAGCCTAGGGCGCCCCCGATAAAATAGCTAGTCATATAAGCGGCAGTAAGCCGATTTCGGGCATCAGGTAAAATACGGTAGATAGTGCTTTGGTTAGTGACATGAACACCTTGAACGGCTAAATCTAATAAAACCACACCAATAATAAAACTAATCAGTCCAATCCATTGATAATAAGGGGCGATAACAATAAGTCCCCAACAAATGAAGAGAAGAATTAAACCTGAAGTAGTCGTTTTTTTACCTTTGCCTTTATCAACCCATACACCCGCTTTACCCGCCATTAGTGCTCCCGCAGCACCGACAAGTCCAAACAGGCCAATAACTGCATCGGAATAATTAAAGGGATCAGAAGCGAGTAAAAAAGCCATTGATGTCCACAGTAAACCAAAGTGGGCAAAGATAAGTGCACCAATCAGTGAGCGGGTACGTAATACTGGGGTCGTGGCAAACAATTTAAAAATAGAACCGAGCAGTTGAAAATAATTTAAATTTGTTTGGCTTTTATAGGTAGGTAAACAGCGCCATAGTGTAATAGCTAAAATAGCTAGAAAAACACTTGCTAGCCAGAAAATGCCCTGCCAATTAGTAAAGGAAGCCATCAGCCCTGACGCTGTTCTTGCCAGTAAAATACCAAGTAAAAGCCCACTCATAATAGTACCTACCGCTTTTCCTCGTTGATGAGGTGCAGCAAGTGTAGCGGCAAAAGGAACCAGAATTTGGGCGACGACCGAGAACATACCTGATAGGGCAGTACCAATTAACATAAGCCAAATATTAGGTGCCATTGCCGTAATTAATAAGCCGCTCGCTGAAATCAGCGTCATGATAACAATCAGTGAACGACGTTCAAAAATATCGCCAAGGGGAACCAATAGCATTAAACCTAAGGCATAACTTAATTGTGCTGTAGTGACAATAAAGCCAGCTAAAGTGGCAGAGATATGAAAATAATTTGCAATTGAATCAAGTAGCGGTTGTGCATAATAGTTACTTGCGACAACCATGCCAGTGGCAACGGCCATAAGTAAAATAAGGCCTTTACTAAGAGAGGTTTGTGGTGCTGTGTTTTCCATAATACTGATCACAAATTATTTGTAAGGTAAATGATAGTAACATGAGTCATTTTTTTGCGGAAAGAATTACTGTGATAGTAATGTTCAATCAATCGGGCATGAAAGTTTTTAATCTATTTTTATAATAGATTAATATTAAAAGTAAAATGTGATTTATTCTCGGCAGATAACCGCATATTTGCATTATTTATTATGCTAAATAGATGAATAGCCCCATTCCCTCACTGTCCTGATTAGACAAGTATTAATCCATATAGTAACCAATGTTATTAGTTAATTATATCATTAATATTAAATTATTTAGTTATTCTGTTTTAAATATAGCTCATTTTTAGTTTAGTTAACTTTTTTATGGTTTAGATCAAAAAAAGCTATGTAATGATAATAATTATCATTAACATGATTGTGTTGTTAAATGTATTTTTAGCTATTTATTTGCGTATTAATAACCATATAAAAGATACTATTATGAACTTTTTGTTAATTAAGCATGAGCCTCATTTTCAGGGAATGGGGGCCGTTTCATTTTCATCTCATGCGATTTTTTTATTACTCACTACACTTGTTTCGTTTAATAGCGTTGCTTCACAAAGCACAGAAAAAGCATCACAAACTCAACAATCTGAAACTGTGGTGCTTGATCCTATTTATGTTTCCGGAAAATTAAATTCGAGTGTTGAAGCAGGAAGCACGGCTTTGACATTAAAAGATATCAATAGAATTCAGCCAAATAATATCGCTGAATTGGTAGATAAATTACCAGGGATTTCCTCATCTGGCTCGCCAAGACCTGGTGGGCAAACTTTAAATATTTGGGGAATGGGCAATCCGGAAGATGTGAAAATCACTCTTGATGGTACACCGAAGACGTTTGAAAAATATCGTCAAGGTTCCATATTTATCGATCCTGAATTAATTAAACGCCTTGATGTCGATAAAGGGCCACATAATATCACCCAAGGAAATGGAGGATTTGGTGGCTCCGTACGGATTGAAACGAAAGATCCGGATGACTTACTGTTACCTGATCAGCATATTGGTATGTTTTTAAAATATGGACATCATACTAATGATAGGCAAAATCGTTATAGTGGTGCGATATATGGCAAGCTAATGGATGGAACGGCTGACGGTCTATTTTATTTTAATCGTCGTAAAAGTGATGATTTACGTCGTCCTGATGGCACTAAATTTGGTTATTCACAATCAGATCAAGATTCGTTTTTAATTAAAACCAATGTCTATTTAACAGACGCACAAACATTAACTTTATCAGCATCAAGATCTGTCAGTGATGGCTGGACGCCTTGGGCTGCGAAGCGAGATGAACTGGCAAAACCGAGTCAATATGATGTTGATAAATATGGTTTTGATGGAGCGATGAAACGTAAGTTAGTTTATCGTGACCAAAAAGATGACACTGTGAGTGTGAAATGGAATATTCAGCCAATTGATTCTGACCTGATTAATTTCACATTGACTTATGGTTATTCAAATACCAAACAGAATGATAAACGCCCTGATAATGCGAGTTCTTATCTAAGTAGTAGTATGGGTAACCAAAGTTGGGTTAACTATAAAAATCATCAAATTGAAGTGAAAAATGAAAGTACCGTGATGCAAGGAGCTACCGAACATGTGATTTTAGTAGGAGCGCGTTGGCACCGTAATGATCGTAATGTGTTAATGTTTACGCGGGATAAAGCGAAAAATCCAAATTATAATTATGGCTATTATGCACCACCTTATATGCCAGAAGGGACGCAAACAACCACGAGTTTTTATCTTCAAGATTCAATTAGTTATCGAACACTAACCCTCACGCCTGGTGTGCGTTATGATATAGTGAAAAATCAAGGAGTAGGGAGTCGAGCGAAGGTTTATCAAGATCCTAATCCCTATTACGGTCATGATTATAGTGATGTAACTTATCGTGGCATTACACCTCATTTGGGTATTTTATGGAAAGCGACCCCCAATATTAGATTTTTTGGTGATATAACTCATACATGGCGTGCGCCGTTAATTGATGAACAATATGAAGTGCAAGCCAGTATCTCTAGTTTGACAGGCACGAGTCGCCATTTAGATAAAGAGACCGTTACCGCAACACGGATTGGCGCCATTGTTGATTTTGAAAATGTTTTCCAACAAGAAGATCAGCTTCAACTTCGAAGCACATTTTTTGATACTCGTGGGAAAGATGAGATATTCCGTCGTCGCGGTGTCTATTGTGAAAGTGGAAAAGTAACCGGAAACAATGGGAGTTGTCCTCCTTCCCTTGGAAATTATCGCAATTTACCTGGCTACCATATTCAAGGTATGGAAATAGAGGCATTTTATGACAGTGCTAATCTCTTTGGTCGCTTAGCGTATTCGACAATGAAAGGTAAACGCGATCAATCTCCTCGTGATCCGTGGTTTGGACAAAAAACATGGATTGCAGAAATTCAACCGGATGCATTACATGCCACCCTTGGAATGAAAATCCCACAAATAAATATGGTTGCAGGGTGGACAGGGGACTTTATTGGCGCTCAACGTCGTTCACCGATGGATGCTGATCCGGCTGCTACTTATTGGTCATTACCAAAAAGTAAAGGCTATGCCATTCATGGACTATTCGCTAATTGGAAACCTGCTTTTATCGATAATACTGAGATACGTTTTACTGTCGCCAATTTATTTAACCGTGATTATTACCCTTATTTAGGTGAGTCGGTATCTGGTACTGGGCGAGATTATCGCTTTACCGTGGTTAAAAGTTTTTAGTTAGACAACAGGACAACAGCCATAAGATAAAAAAAGCAGAGCATATTAATAATGCTCTGCTTTGACGTTATTTAAGGATTATCACTATTAATTAGCCGCTTTACGCGCTTCTTCTACCCAGCCATCAAAGGTTTTTTGATGTGCTTTGATCCACGCGTTAGCATGACGTTCAATATCTGCTTGTGATTTTTGACCATTATGCATACGTAAGTTTTGGGCGTTGATATCAGCCACTGAAACTTTCATTATTTCAAATAATTTAGCAGCAGCAGGGTTGGCTTCGGCCCATTTTTTATTTGCTGCGATATGCATTGTACTCGGTGGGAAACCGTAGTTTTTACCGTTTGGTAAGGTTGTATCGGTTTTGTCATCTCCCGGTAATGAAGAGAAGGGAACTTGTAGCCAAACGACATCTTTACCCGGCTTTAATACATCACTTATCCAGTACGGTGTCCAAGTATAATAGAAGATAGGTTTACCTTCTTTATAACGAGTAATGGTATCTGCCATCATTGCCGCATAGTTACCCTGATTATGGGTGACTGATTTCTCTAAATCATAGGCTTTTAAGTGATTATTAATAGCTTCTTCACAACCCCAGCCAGGGTTACAACCGGTTAAATCTGCTTTTCCATCACCATTGGCATCAAATAATTTGGCAATTTTCGGATCTTTAAATTGCTCTATATTAGTGATGTTATATTTCTCAGCCGTTTTTTTATCGATTAAGTAACCTTGGGCTGCATTAACCACATAATCACCTTTACGATAAAATGTGTTATCGCCACCTGCGGCTTCATATTGTGAGTTATGCAAAGGTACCCAACTAACCGCCATAAAAGTGGCATCACCATTAGCAATAGAAGAATAAGCTACGTTGTAGTCAACTTCTTTAATGGGTTGCACTGTGTAGCCGAGTTTTTCGAGTGCTTTATTGACAATGAGTGTCTGAAAAGTTTCTTCAGAAATAGTACTTTGTACCGGTTGAACCGAAACCCCTTTACCGGGTAAATCAGCAGCGGATAACTGAGTGCTTATCAGTGTGGCGGACAATACTGTTGCCCAGAGAACTGGATTACGCATAGTTTTTCCTTCTGTTGTGATGGGTAAGAGATAATAGTCGCTGTGTCGTGCTACTGTTATCTCTTATATTAATTGAATAAATATGTTTGATTGTTAGTTAATCTTATTGCCAGTATGAGTTATGCGGCTTTTTTACCAAACAGGCGGCAGATCAAACCAATCGGGCCTGTCATATACCAGCGTCTATTACCTTTCAGGCGACTATTTTGGCCTAAAGATTGAGTTAAGCGGTCAAGAATAATCGCGAGGATCACAATACCGGCACCACCTACAGCCGCTAATCCCATATCTAGGCGACCAATACCACGTAATACCATTTGACCTAAACCACCAACGGCTATCATTGATGCGATAACAACCATTGACAGTGCTAACATTAAGGTTTGGTTTACCCCTGCCATAATCGTTGGCATTGCCAGCGGTAATTGTACTTTAAACAACATTTGTCGAGGATTTGCCCCAAATGATTGAGCCGCTTCAATGAGATCTTCCGGTACTTGTTTGATACCTAAAATAGTTAATCGCACTATCGGTGGTAAGGCGAAAATAATCGTGACAACTACACCGGGTACGTTACCAATCCCGAATAACATCACGATAGGTACTAAGTAAACGAAAGCGGGGGTTGTTTGCATGGCATCTAAAAGTGGTCTGACAATTTTTGATGCTCTGTCACTATGTGCAAGCCATATCCCTAAGGGGAGACCAATAATCAGGCAGAATAGTAATGAGGTCAGCACTAATGCAAGGGTTATCATCGCTTCAGACCATGCACCAATAGCACCGATTAAGATCAGTGAAATAAAAGCGCTTATTCCCATCACCTTACCTGAAAGTTGCCATGCAATCAGTGAAAATAAAATAATCGCAACAGGTGCAGGCATTGAGGTAAGAAAGTTTTCAAAGCCACCTAATACTAAATCGACTGGAACGCGTATCCCTTGGAAAATAGGACGAAAATGCAGCACAATCCAGTCAATACCATCCGTTACCCAAGAATCTAGTGGGATCAGCATATGATTAAATGGATCCATAATATTAAAGTGATCAGGTGTACTTTCTGTTGGCATGGCATCTAGCCAATCAGTACCAGAAGAGAGATCACTGCCGTCAGTGCCACTCCCTGTACCCCAAGGATCAGCATCAGCTCCACCGGTATCACCGCCAGCGCTACTACTCCAAGGGTCGGTATCAGTAGTGTTGCTATCCGTGGTTGCCCAAGGATCATTGTCTGTATCTGTGTTGTTATGCGTTTCTTGCGCTGAATTTTGTGTTGTATTGGCGTTTTCTGTTGCCGCTTCTTGAGTGTCCGTTTCCCAAGGATTGGCTTGGTTATTTGTCTTACTCATTTGGTGTCTCCTTATCCAGTGCTTGTAACAACATTCCTTTCGAAATTAAACCGATATAACGGTTTTTTTCATCAATAACAGGGATCGCACAGGGAGATTGCGCAACAGTAGAAATCAGTTCATTTAATGGTGTATCACCATTAATCGCACAAGGTTCAGTTAAAATAGCGGATCCAATAGGTTGCTTCGCTTTTAATGCTTCTTCAAGAGAAGTGACAGAAACAATACCTGCAAATTTCCGTCCTCGCTCAATTAAATAACCAAAGTTTCTATCTTCATCTTCCAGTACTTTTAATGCTGAACGGGGACCAAAACCTGGCGCAATATGCAGTAGTGTTTCTGGGCGACGTTTAGCAATATCTTTAGCGCTAAATACATGACTGATATCAACGCCACGGAAGAAGGTACGTACATAATCATTGGCTGGATTATTAAGAATTTCATCAGGGGTACCGATTTGTACCACCACACCACCTTGCATAATCGCGATACGATCGCCAATACGCATGGCTTCATCCAGATCATGAGAAATAAATACAATGGTGCGTTGTTTATCACCCTGTAAGCTTAATAACTCATCTTGCATTTCTGTTCGGATTAATGGGTCAAGTGCGGAGAATGCCTCATCCATTAATAAGATATCAGGATCATTGGCCAGTGCACGAGCAAGCCCAATACGTTGTCGCATCCCACCGGATAACTCATCCGGCCAAGATTGAGCATGAGAGCTTAAGTTAACTTGCTCTAATGCTGCCATGGCTTTTTCATAGCGCTCTTCTTTGCTAATGCCTGCAAGCTCCATACCAAATGCTGTATTATCGAGTACATTCATATGAGGCATTAAAGCGAATGATTGAAACACCATACTGATTTTTTTACGTCGAACTTGTCGTAAATCTTTATCAGACATGGTGGTGATGTTTTCACCATCAATAAGGACTTCGCCTTTAGTGGGATCTATCAGACGATTGAGAAGGCGCACTAATGTAGATTTACCAGAGCCTGATAATCCCATGATGACAAATATTTCGCCTTCTTCAATGGCCAGATTGGCATTTTGCACACCAACGGTTAACCCTGTTTTATCAAAGATCTGGTCTTTGTTCATACCAGATCCTAATAATTCAAAGGCACGTTTAGGGTGCTCACCAAATATTTTATATAGGTTTTTTACTTCGAGTTTAATTGCCATGCAATATCTATTTTCCTATTTAAATATGAAAGGAATAAATTAAATGTTAATAAATTAGTTTGTTGTTTTTCCTAAATTGAGATTTTTAGTAGGGGAATTACCCTATCATAATGAACAAGCCTGACAACCCTATGTTAATTATAATTAAACAAATAATTTTGTGATTTTTTTAGATTTTTTTTGATGATTAATAATTAAATAAAGTAAAATTATAGAAAAGAAAGAAGTCAAGGAAATCATACTAACTGTATGAAATAACATTATTTTTATTCAGATGTTAATTTTAATTATCATCACAATAGAAATAACAACAAAATAAAAAAATGTAAAAAGATACTAATAAAATAAAAATAGAAAAAAATGCATTAATATTAAAAAATCTTATGTTTTTTAAGGGGTGATCTTAAGTTATCGATAACTAGTCATAAAAATCATTCGTAAAAAATTGATAATTCTGGTTAATGGGACGGTAAAAATTACACAATTGGGTTGTTTTTCAAGCAAATAAAAATGCACTAAAAAATAAGTTTTATTTTTCAGTGCATTATGTTAATTGATTAATTCATAATTAATATGAATGTATTCTGTTTTTTGCTGTAGAGGGTTAGCTAGAAATCCCAGTCATCATCTTCGGTATTGATCGTTTTACCAATAACATAAGAAGAGCCTGAGCCAGAAAAGAAATCATGATTTTCATTTGCATCTGGCGATAGTGATGAAAGTATTGCTGGACTAACATTAGTTATTTCATCTGGAAATAGTGCTTCATAACCTAAATTCATCAGCGCTTTATTCGCATTATAATGAAGGAATTTTTTTACATCTTCTGTCCAACCGACAGAGTCGTAGAGATCTTCTGTATATTTAACTTCATTATCATATAAATCTAATAATAATGAGAAAGCAAAGTCTTTAATATCTTGTTTCTCTAATGATGATTTATTTAATAACTGATTTTGGAATTTATAGCCAATATAATAACCATGCACAGCTTCGTCACGAATAATTAAACGAATTAAGTCAGCTGTATTGGTTAATTTCCCTCGACTTGACCAATACATTGGTAAATAAAATCCAGAATAGAATAAAAAAGACTCTAAAAATACACTGGCAATTTTTTTCTTTAATGGATCACTATCTTGATAATAACGCAGAATAATATCTGATTTCTTTTGCAAATAGGTATTTTCTTCACTCCAACGATAAGCATCATCAACATCTGTTGTTAAGCAGAGTGTCGAAAATATCGAGCTATAAGAGCGAGCATGTACCGCTTCCATAAAACAGATATTCGATAATACCGCCTCTTCATGGGGAGTCTGAGTATCAGGCATTAAGGTTGGTGCCCCGACCGTATTTTGTATCGTATCGAGCAGTGTAAGCCCTGTAAATACACGGATAGTCAACTGTTTTTCAGCTTGGGTTAAGGTATTCCATGAAGGTATATCATTAGAAAGCGGAATTTTTTCGGGTAACCAAAAATTCATGGTTAAACGGTTCCAAACTTCTAAATCTTTTTCGTCTTCAATACGATTCCAATTTATCGCATTAACACGACTTAAATAAGATGCAGACATAGTAACACTTTCCTTATCATTATTATTAAAGGGCGCATGAAACACAGCCTTTTATTTCTGTGCCGGCTAATGCTGTTTGTCTAATACGAATGTAATACAAGGTCTTTATACCTTTACGCCATGCATAAATTTGTGCTTTATTAACATCCCTTGTGGTTGCTTCATCAGAAAAGAATAATGTTAGCGACAATCCTTGGTCGATATGTTGTGATGCTTGGGCATAGGTATCGATAATTTTTTCTGCGCCAATTTCATAAGCATCTTGATAAAAATGACGGTTTTCATTGGTCATAAAAGGGGCGGGGTAATAAACCCGACCGATTTTACCTTCTTTTCTTATTTCAATCGGTGCCACAATGGGGTGAATACTCGATGTAGAGTGATTGATATAAGAGATTGATCCTGTTGGTGGTATTGCTTGTAAGTTTTGATTATAAATACCGTGAGTCATAATCGAGAGCTTAAGTTTTTGCCAATCTTCTTGGGTTGGAATATGAATATTGGATTGGCTAAATAGCTGGTGGACTTTTTGGGTTTTAGGTAACCACTGTTTTGATAAATATTTATCAAAATACTCCCCAGTGGCATATTTTGACTGTTCAAACCCTTTAAAGCGCTGTTTAGTCTCTATCGCTAATTGGTTAGAGGCTAAAAGGGCATAGTATGTTACGGTATAGAAATAGATATTGGTAAAATCAAGTCCTTCTTCTGAACCATAATAAATCCCTTCACGGGCTAAATAACCATGTAAGTTCATTTGCCCTAAGCCAATGGCATGAGATGCTTGGTTGCCTTTTTCAATAGAAGGTACTGATTCTATTTTAGTCATTTGTGCCACACTCGTCAGTGCTCTGATGGCAACATTTACGGTATGCGCAAAATCTGGTGAGTCCATCGCCATGGCGATATTCATTGATCCGAGATTACAGCTAATATCATGACCAATTTGTCGATAACTTAAATCAGGATTGTATTCACTGGCACTATTTACTTGTAAGATTTCTGAGCATAAATTGCTCATATTAATTCGGCCCGCAATCGGATTTGCGCGATTGACGGTATCTTCAAACATAATATAGGGATAACCTGATTCAAATTGAATTTCAGCTAAAGTTTGAAAAAATGCCCGTGCTTTAATTTTTTTCTTACGTATCTCTGCATTGTTGACCATTTCAGTATATTTTTCGCTAATACTGATTTCTGACATAGGAACGCCATATACTCGTTCTACATCATAAGGTGAAAATAGATACATATCTTCGTTGCGTTTAGCTAATTCAAAGGTAATGTCGGGAATAACGACACCTAATGAAAGCGTCTTAATACGTATTTTTTCATCAGCATTTTCTCGTTTTGTATCTAGAAAATGATAGATATCAGGATGATGAGCATGGAGATAAACCGCTCCAGCACCTTGTCTTGCGCCTAATTGATTGGCATATGAGAAGGCATCTTCAAGCATTTTCATTACCGGTACTACGCCAGACGATTGGTTTTCAATGCGTTTTATGGGGGCTCCTGCTTCTCGTAAATTAGTCAGTAAGAAAGCAACACCTCCGCCACGTTTCGACAATTGCAACGCAGAATTGACTGCTCGGCCAATGGACTCCATGTTGTCTTCGATACGTAATAAAAAACAAGAGACCAATTCGCCACGCTGTTTTTTTCCACAATTTAAGAAAGTAGGGGTTGCAGGCTGGAAACGGCCACTAATTATCTCATCGACAAGGTGAGTGGCGAGTTTGGTATTCCCCTGTGCTAGGGTTAAGGCAACCATACAAACACGATCTTCATAGCGTTCGAGATAACGCTCACCATCAAAGGTTTTTAAGGTGTAACTGGTGTAGTATTTAAATGCACCTAGGAACGATTGAAAGCGAAATTTTTTGCTATAGGCATGCTTAAAAAGCTGTTTGATAAACGGGAAATCATACTGCTCTAATACTTGTGCTTCGTAGTAGTGTTGTTGCACCAGAAAATCGAGCTTTTCTTTTAGATCATGAAAAAACACCGTATTTTGATTAACGTGTTGACGAAAAAAATGGTGGGTGGCTAATTTGTCTTTATCAAACTGGATATTGCCTTGCTCATCATAGAGATTGAGCATGGCATTTAAGGCGTGATAATCGAGTTGTTCTATAGAGTGGGTCATATTTTTTATCTCATTCACTTTTTAGTCATTATTTGCTAGCTGACCAAAATGTGCTTAATCCGGTTTTTACACGTTTAACATCTTCAGGCGTACCAAGTAACTCAAAACGATAGAGAAAAGGGACTTGGCATTTTTGTGCAATAATGTCACCTGCTAAGCCGTAAGCAGAGCCAAAATTGGTATTTCCTGAAGCAATAACACCGCGTATTAATTGGCGATTTTCAGGAATATTTAAAAACTGGATCACCGCTTTAGGCACTGCACCTTTAACGCCACCGCCACCATAAGTTGGGCAGAGCAACACAAAAGGTTGTGTGGCTTGTAGTGGTTCATTCTCTTTTATCCTTGTCGCTTGTAGATTAAGTTTTTGTACGAAGCGGTGACAATTTTCTGAGCGACTAGAGAAATAAATTAAAGGGGCAGTCGATTGCATAAGTTGCTCCTTTAGCGCGCTATTTGACGAATTTTATCTGGGCAAAAGCCAGACCAATGTTCGTCACCATTAACGACAACCGGTACTTGGCGATATCCCATAGAAACTATTTTTGCTAATGCTTGAGTGTCTTGGGTGAGATCAACCGCAGTGAAAGGAATTTTTTGTTGTTGTAATGCGCGCTCGGTTGCACTGCATTGAACACAATTTGGTTTGGTATAGAGGATCACAGACATAGAATAACCCTTATAAAAATGTGAATGTGTCTGCTCACAGTCACAATGAAAAGTGCTTAAATACTATATATAGGTTTATTCTTTTTCAACCACACTAGATATGGTGTTTTTTATTTTTGATAATGATTATTATTAAAATTAAGTAGTTAGCAGATTTATTTTATTTTCTTATCGCTCATTTGAGCAATTTTTATTAGGTATAGTAGAAAATTAGATGATTGATTTACTTACAAAGCATGTTTTAATCTTGATGATACAGACAAATCAATAGAGAACACATTATGTACCAAGATTATCTCAATACGCCGAAAGGTTTTCCAAAGCCTTATATATCCATTACTGCAGATGATGATGGCATCACCAGCCTTAACTTTGTTAGTGAAAAAGAGGCGTTAGTTAATTCAAATGCCATAATTGACCTGTGTATAAAACAGTTAAAAGAGTATTTTTCGGGTAAACGCACCCTATTTTCAGTGCCACTAGCGCCTAAAGGAACCGAATTTCAAATACGCGTTTGGCAGACTTTACAGTCTATTCCTTATGGTGAAATTTGGAGTTATAAAAAGTTGGCACTTACATTAGGTTCCGTCAACTATTGCAGAGCGGTAGGAATGGCAAATTCACGTAACCCAATCTCGTTAATTATTCCTTGCCATCGCGTCATTGGTCATAATGGTAAGTTAGTAGGCTATACTGGGGGACTTGATATCAAACGTTGGCTATTACACTATGAAAAAGTGGATATTGACGAATAGTTCATATTGTAAGTATTAAGCACTATTTCTTAAGTGATTAATGGCTTAAGTTATGGGATTTGTCTGAATAATAATCGTTTAACAGAAAAAAAATACGCGTTTCGTGATCTAGACTGTGGACAGCGAATCATCATTTTTGTTTTACTATAGCCAACGCAAAACGCTTGCGTTTATTTTCTATTTTAAAGGTAAACTTGATGTCTAAATTAAAAGGTAACGTTAAGTGGTTTAACGAAACTAAAGGTTTTGGTTTTATCACTCCAGAAGATGGCAGTAAAGATGTGTTCGTCCACTTTTCCGCTATTGTTTCAGAAGGTTTTAAAACACTTGCTGAAGGTCAAAAGGTAGAGTTTGAAGTTACTGACGGCGCGAAAGGGCCATCTGCTGCAAACGTTGTCGCTATCTAATTAACGACTTCTCCAAAAGTAAAAAACGTTTTTGAAATGACCCCCAATAGTTGGACAACCAATTATTGGGGGTCTTTTTATGTCAAATACAGGGGGGATTTAAACATCATCATTGCTACTTAGGGTGACTATGCTTGCCACACTGCATAACTCTCGCTCGTTTTGATGATGAAAAAAGACTTGAGAAATTTAAAGAGGAGCTTGCGTATCTAGCTGCGGGATAAATACCGTGGTTGAAAGTTTTTTAAATTATTAAAATCAAGAACACATCATTGGTATCATTTCAAAATATCAATGAATGTATTGATAAAATTGGCTAATTTATTGAGTAATACCACCGGGAACAAAATCAAATTAAAAGGCCTGATATTGGTTGAATATCAAGATCAGGCCTTATAAATCGCTTAACTAAAAGAGTACAACTTTATGATTAACGGTTTTTATTTTGTTAAAGGAACTACATTTCACGGAGTAGCCAGAATGCGAATGCCGTCATCAGAAACGAGCCCGCTAAGTTTGCCCCCATGGTACCTAATGCCCAGCCTATTCGTCCTTCATTAAATAAGGCGACCACCTCAACGGAAAAAGTAGAAAAGGTGGTTAAGCCACCACAAAAACCTGTAGTAAGCATGATTTTCCAAATAGGGTCAATATTGGGAGCTTTACTAAACCAAGCAATGCCAAAGGCGATAATAAAGGCACCAATACAGTTAGCGACCAAGGTCCCCGTTGCAAAATGGGGAAAAAGAGAATTGAGGCGGTAGCTAATTAGCCAGCGTAGTACGCTACCTAAACCACCGCCGATAAATACAGCTATTGCAATGTTAAGCATAAGAGAGATTAATCGTTATTTAACCTCAATCCCTTGAGCTTGAAGATCAGCATGATAAGACGAACGAACAAATGGTCCACAAGCGGCGTGGGTAAAGCCCATTGCTAATGCTTGCTCTTTCATATATTCAAACTCGTCAGGACTGACGTAGCGTTGAACAGGAAGATGGTGACGACTGGGTTGTAAATATTGCCCTAATGTCAGCATCGTTACACCATGTTTACGCAGATCGCGCATCACGTCAATAATTTCTTCATTTGTTTCACCTAAACCGACCATTAACCCCGATTTAGTTGGAATATTTGGGTGGGCTTGTTTAAAGCGTTCTAGTAACGTTAGAGACCATTGATAGTTCGCACCAGGACGCACTTGACGATAAACACGAGGTACGTTTTCTAAATTGTGGTTAAAGACGTCTGGTGGTGTGTCAGTGAGGATCTCTAATGCTTTATCCATACGACCACGGAAATCAGGGACTAAAGTTTCGATGCGAATATTAGGATTTTTTTCACGGATAGCGGTAATACAATCGGCAAAATGTTGTGCACCACCATCGCGTAGGTCATCGCGATCTACTGAGGTGATAACAACATAACGTAATCCCATATCTTTTATCGTTTGGGCTAATTTAATTGGCTCTTGGGGATCGGGTGCGTTAGGACGACCATGGGCAACGTCGCAAAATGGGCAACGACGCGTACAGATTGCCCCTAAGATCATAAAGGTTGCGGTACCGTGGTTAAAACATTCTGCAAGATTAGGGCATGAAGCCTCTTCACAAACAGAATGCAGGCCATTTTTACGCATGGCCGCTTTAATACCTTGAATTTTACTTGAATCTGCGGGCAACTTTATTTTCATCCACTCAGGTTTGCGTAGCAGTTCTTCACGTTCTGTAACGATTGTTTTAACAGGAATAAGTGCCATTTTATCGGCGTCACGATATTTTACGCCGCGTTCCATCTGAATAGGTTTACTCATAATTGTGCCAGTTCCAGTTATCTAGGGTGATTAACACGATGTGACTGAGGTAATCAGGGTTTTAAAAAAAAATGATAAATGTTAAAAAAATTATAGCATTTTTATTGCTGTGGTTGGAATCCCAGTTGTGTACAAAAATGGTTGATTAATAATGATGCCACTTGTTCCGATGTTGCATTCGGCGCCAAATCAACCAGTTGTGTCATTTTTAGATCAGGATAACCACAAGGATTTATTCGCGTAAAAGGAGATAAGTCCATATCAACATTAAGTGCTAGACCGTGAAAAGAGCAACCTTTGCGTATACGTAATCCCAAAGAGCAAATTTTATCACCATTAACATACACGCCCGGTGCATCTGCACGAGCATATGCGTCTACATTAAATTCTGCGAGTGTGTTGATCACAGTATTCTCTAAAACAGTGACTAATTGGCGAACGCCAATATGGTTACGTTTTAGATCAAGCAAAACATACATCACTTGTTGGCCAGGGCCGTGGTAGGTCACTTGTCCACCGCGGTCAGATTGGATCACCGGTATAGAGCCTGTGTTTAAAAGGTGTTCTGCTTTACCCGCTTGACCTTGGGTAAAAACCTGTTCATGTTGAACCAGCCAAATTTCATCAGGTGTATGACTTTCCCGTTTTTCCGTAAACTGATGCATAGAATCAGAAACCGGTAAATAGGGTTTCATACCCAATTGGCGAATAATGATTGTTTTATCTTGCACCGTGAAAATCTTCATTTGTAGCGTAATTGTGAAAGGCAGTATAACGCTCCAACAAATGAACTACCAGAATGAGATGAGATTATTGCTTCAGTTTGTGTTTGATAAAGGAATATTGATAAAAAAACGACGTAGTGAGAAGGGGAGGAAGGGGAGATAGATGTGATTAACCAAGCAGTGCTTAATTGGCGATTAACCCCAATTAGGCTTTTATTTAAGTGAGACTTGCTAAATCTAGGTGACAAATCAATAACGAAATAATAAGAATTAATATAAGAAGTAAGGTGAAAGAGAAAGAGAAAGATAAAGAGAAGATACTGCGTAATATTGCTTCTTAAGTACGTCTAATGCCCCCTAATAGGGTAAGGGGGCAAATAGAAAACAATTATAACACCATGCGAACAAGCTCTAATTCACCTAACTCTTTATAGAGGGTTTCTACTTGTTCAATATGCGTTGCGTTGATAGTCACAGAGACTGAGTGATAGTTACCTTTGCTACTTGGTTTTACTGAAGGTGTATAATCACCGGGTGCATGACGCTGGATCACTTCAACGACTTGGTCAACTAATTCGGGTTTAGCATGACCCATGACTTTGTAAGTAAATGAGCAAGGGAACTCTAATAGTTCGTTTAATTTTGTTTTCATCATAATGTAATCCTTAAGACAACAGGCGATGTTGTTTTAATAATCTCTTTTACACCTCATCAGCACAAATAAAAAGCGCATTCCTCCTATGATGAGGAATGCGATACTGATAGTTAGGGTAAATATAGAATGGGTAAATGTGTTTATTCCAATATCGATATAATCTTTATATATGGACACATTTATCCTTTTCAAGCCTTAACCAAACCAACGTGAAAATAATAATTTGATGTAATCAATCAAGCGGCTGAAAATGCCACCTTCTTTCACTTCATTCATAACAACAAGTGGACGTTGTTCAATGACTTGCCCATCAAGTTGGAAATTAATGGTGCCAACCACTTGGTTTTTACTGACTGGCGCATGTAATTCAACATTATCTAATACATAACTGGCCTTTAGATCTTTGAGTCGGCCACGGGGGATCGTGAGATAAACATCTTTATCAACCCCTAATTGCACTTTATCAGTATCACCATACCAGATAGGTTCAGCGGCAAATTCTTTACCCACTTGCAGCGGTTTTACCGTTTCAAAGAAGCGAAAACCCCAAGTAAGTAGTTTTTTACTTTCAGCATCACGGCCTTTAGATGAGTGTCCCCCCATCACAGCAGAAATCAAGCGCATATTTCCTTCTGTTGCAGAGGCAACAAGATTATAACCCGCAGCTTCAGTATGACCTGTTTTAATACCATCAACATTGAGGCTAGTATCCCAAAGTAAACCATTACGGTTAGTTTGACGGATATTATTGTAGGTAAACTCTTTTTCTTTATAAATGGCATATTCTTCTGGAACATCACGAATTAATGCGGCGCCAATCAATGCCATATCTCGTGCACTACTGTATTGCCCAGGTGCATCTAAACCATGTACAGTTTGAAATTGTGTGTTTTGTAAACCTAGACGCTTAACATAGTCATTCATCATAGTGACAAAGGTATCTTGGCTTCCCGCAACATAAGAGGCCATTGCTACACAGGCATCATTACCTGATTGTAGATTGATACCGCGTGTTAATTGTGAAACGGTGACTTTATCACCGGGTTTCAAAAACATTAATGATGAGCCGCGAAATACAGGGTTGCCCGTTGCCCATGCTTCTTCACCAATAGGAACAATATCGTTGTTCGATATTTTTCCTGCACGAATGGCTTGACCTATAACATAACTGGTCATCATTTTGGTTAAACTGGCTGGATCACGACGGACATCTGCGTTTTTTTCCGCGAGGACTTTCCCAGAATTATAGTCGATAAGAATATAGGATTCGGCTTCGATATTAGGAACAGCGGGTATCATTGTTTTTAATGTGTCATCAGCAATAGCATGATGGCTAATAGCTAATAATATAAAGGTTGCACTAAATAGACGTGTTCTTAGTAATTTCACTGGGCGTGTCTGTTTCATTCTGTTTGTCTGTTCCGGAAATTCAGGGAAAATAAATAAAAGTTGATAAGAAAAATATCAGCAAACTCAGGTGATTCTATGCCTGAATTTGCTTTTAGAAAAAGAGTTTTTACGAATTATTACCCTTTATTGGCTAACAATAAACCCATCGATATTTTTACTTTGTTTCAACGCACTTTTTATTGTTTCGGCTTGCGTTTTTGATGAGTAGGGGCCTAATTGCACTTTATGTAGTCCATTAGTTGTATTAATGACACCTTGGGTATTTAAAGCATTGGTTAATTCAGATAACCATGTTTGTGCATTAGTTTGATTACTTAAAGCACCTACTTGTACATAGTAGCCTTGCGCTATTGCGCTAGATGAAGATACTGGCTGTGGAGCTGGAGCTGGAGCTGGAGCTGGAGCTGGAGCTGGAGCTGGAGCTGGAGCTGGAGCTGGAGCTGGTTGAGTCACTGTTATGGGAGACGGTGCTGTTACAGAGGGTTGGGGAGCCATTGTCGATGGCTGAGTATTAAAGTTAGGACGCTCAGGTAATGTAGTAGCTCTTTTCTCTATTTGTGCACCTTGAGTACCAATACCACTTATTTGGCCATTTTGATCAACGACAATACCTTCAATTTGAATAGGGGTTGTTGGCATTAACTGCAAACTGTTATAAACAGCAGGTGTAACCTGTATTTGTTTGCCTTCAACGTAAGGGCCACGATCGTTAATTCGCACAATCATTGTGCGTCCATTGATTAAGTTTGTTATTTTCGCATAACTTGGAATAGGCAATGTTGGGTGTGCCGCAGCAAACTCATAAGGGTTGACTCGTTCACCTATGGTTGTTAAGCGACTCATTGCTAAGCTGTCGTAAACAATCGCTTGTCCTCGTTCACTAAAGTTCGCCGGATCTTTGACTATGCGATAAATTACCCCATTTTTACGATAATCTTGATTCGCAGTCGGGTGATAAGGCTCATAACGAGGCTCTATACCTAATACGGGTTGTGTAGGTACATTTGGCAACCTTGTGGTTGGCTGATTATTATTCACAGGTTTATCAGCAACACATCCTGCAAGTAGCAATGCACTGACACCCATCAAAACCCATTGCAAACGCATAGAAACCTCATTATAAACTTTTTGATAATAGTTTTCGGTGTGTATGAATTGACATAACAATGCCAAATCCTGCCATTAGTACAATTAATGCCGATCCCCCATAGCTTACCAGTGGTAATGGCACGCCGACTACTGGGAGGATCCCACTCACCATACCAATATTGACGAAAACATAAACAAAGAAGATCAGCATTAATCCACCAATCATGACTCTGCCAAATGTATTTTGTGCTTTTGTCGCGAGATAAAGACCTCGAGCAATTAAGAGTATATAGAGCGTTAGTAGGATTAAAACACCAATCAGTCCTAATTCTTCTGCGAGTACGGCAAAAATAAAGTCGGTATGGCGCTCTGGTAAAAATTCAAGTTGAGACTGAGTCCCTTGTAACCAACCTTTGCCATGTAATCCACCAGAACCGATAGCAATTTTAGATTGGATAATGTGATATCCGGCTCCTAAGGGGTCAATTTCAGGATCAAGTAACATCATGACCCGTGTTCGTTGGTAATCATGCATCAAGAAAAACCAGAGTATCGGAATAAATCCAGCAATTAATAGTGTTGCGACAGTAATCAAACGCCAACTCATACCGGCAAGGAAGATAACAAAAATTCCTGAAGCAGCAATTAAAATAGAGGTACCCAAATCAGGTTGTGCTGCCACTAAAAGGGTGGGAACGAAGATCAACACTAAGGCTATTGCTGTGTTACGTAATGTTGGCGGGCAAACATCACGGTTCATAAAGCGAGCGACCATTAGAGGAACGGCAATTTTGGCAATTTCAGAAGGCTGAAAACGTATGATACCTAAATCAAGCCAGCGTTGTGCACCTTTACTAATTTGCCCAAAGACATCAACAAAAATAAGTAATACAACACAAAATACGTAAAGGTGAGGAGCCCAGTTTTCATACACCCGTGGAGGGATCTGCGCCATGATAATCATAACGATAAAACCCGTAGCAATTTGTCCCAGCTTGCGTTCCATCATATCGGGATCTTGCCCACTTGCTGTCCACATAATAAATGCGCTATAGCATAATAAGGCAATAATACAGAGCATAAAGAATGGATCGATATGTAAACGCGTCCAGAGTGATTTTTTCTTGTTATTTTCTGTCATTGGGTTATTCCTCTGAGCCTCGCGGTGAAGGCGGGGAAATAGGCAACTCGGTGTTGTTGTCTCCAAGTATAATGTGATCAAGTATTTGGCGAGTAATATCCCCAACAGATGGGCCAGCACCACCATTTTCTAAAATTATAGAGACGGCAACGGTAGGGTTTTCATAAGGCGCAAAAGCAATCATTAATTTATGATCACGAAGATGTTCTGCTAATTGGCTAGCATTATAGGTTTCATAACTAAATACCTGTGCTGTACCTGATTTTGCAGCAATCTTATAAGGAGCATCAGCAAAGCTACGTCGCCCTGTACCATTGGGTAGATTGGCAACACCATACATACCGTACTTCGCTAACTCCCAATAACCGGAGTTGATATCGCCAATTTGGCGTGTCTCTTTATCCATGTAAGGTAGCATTTCATTACCTAACTTGGTGCCATAAAGTAAGTGAGGGGTTTTAACCTGACCATCGTTAATTAAGGTCATTAACGCTTTTGACATTTGGATTGGGGTCGCCGTCCAGTAACCTTGACCTATACCAACAGGGATGGTATCCCCTTGATACCAAGGTTTTTTATATCGTTGTTGTTTCCATTCTCGGGTTGGCATAATGCCATTACGCTCTTCAGACAGGTCAATCCCCGTGTATTCACCATAGCCAAAGCGGGACATCCATGTGGAAATACGATCAATACCCATATCATAGGCAACTTGATAGAAGAAGGTATCTGCTGACTCAATAATGGATTTAGTAACATTGAGTTTTCCATGACCCCAACGTTTCCAGTCACGATAGCGTTTTTCAGAGCCGGGCAGTTGCCACCAGCCCGGATCATGGATAGTTGTGTTAGGAGTAATAACCCCTTCACTTAGGGCTGCAACAGACATAAAGGGTTTAACCGTTGATGCCGGAGGATATAGCCCTTGGGTTGCCCGGTTTATTAATGGTCTATCGGGATTATTAAGTAGGCCTTGATAGTCTGTATTAGATATTCCCCCAACAAATAGGTTAGGGTCATAACTTGGATTAGAAACCAGTGCTAATATCTCGCCGTTACGAGGATCTGTGACGACCACAGCCGCTCGGCTAGTGGTTAATAGCGTTTCAATATAGGTTTGTAATTCAAGATCGATAGTTAGGTAGATATCTTTACCGGCTTGTGGTGGTTGCTCATGCAATTGGCGGATCACACGGCCACGGCTATTAACTTCGACCTCTTCATAACCGGTTTTACCATGCAAAACAGATTCATAATAGCGTTCAATACCTAATTTACCGATATCTCGGGTTGCTGCGTAATTAGGATAGAGCCCTTCTTTTTCAAGACGTTCTACATCTTTATCATTAATTTTTGCAACATAACCAATAACATGAGTAAGGGCTGAACCATAAGGGTAATAGCGACGTTGATAGCCTTTGATTTCTAATCCGGGATAGCGATATTGATTAATGGCAAAACGTGCCACTTGCACTTGGTCAAGTGACGTTTTAAGCGGAATAGAACTAAAACGACGAGAGCGTTTTCGCTCTTTTTCAAATGCAGCAATATCGTCGTCAGTTAAATCAACGACCTCTCGTAAACTCTCCAATGTTTCTTGGATATTAGCCACTTTCTCCGGTACGATTTCTAATTGATAGATAGTACGATTTAGGGCAAGTGGAACCCCATTACGATCGTAAATAATGCCTCGGCTCGGTGGGATGGGAACTAATTTGATCCGGTTATCATTCGAGCGAGTTTGATAATCATCGTGGCGAGCGACTTGTAAGTGATACAAGTTAAAAACTAAGATGCCCGTTAAAACTAAGATCCCTGAAAATGCGACAATAACACGGCGGATAAAGAGTTTTGACTCCGCTGTATAATCTCGAAACGGGGTGCGTTTTCTTTTCTTCATCCCATTAGTTGATTTCACTTACTTACCCGCCAATTTATTATTCCCGATGATAAGGATGGTTTGTGGTAATACTCCATGCACGGTAAAGGCTTTCTGCTACCACTACACGTACTAGCGGATGTGGCATAGTTAATGGAGATAAAGACCAACTTTGTTCTGCAGCTGCTTTACAAGCGGGGGCTAAACCTTCAGGGCCACCAATTAATAAGCTGACATTTCTTCCATCTAACTTCCAGCGATCGAGTTGCTCGGCAAGTTTTGGGGTATCCCAACGGGCGCCAGGAATATCAAGGGTGACGATACGATTTCCTTTACCTACCGCTGCTAACATCTGTTCGCCTTCTTTTTCGAGAATACGCTTAATATCAGCATTTTTCCCTCGTTTACCCGCGGGGATCTCGATGAGTTCTAAGGGCATATCTTTGGGAAAGCGGTTAAGATAATCCATAAAGCCGGTCTGGATCCAGTCCGGCATTTTTGTACCAACGGCGATGAGCTGTAATTTCAAACTCAGCTCCAGAGTTTTTCGAGTTCGTACATACGGCGACTGTCTTCTTGCATTACGTGTACCATGGCTTCACCAAGGTCAACAACAATCCAATCAGAAACGCCTTGTCCTTCGATGCCTAAAGGTTGTAATCCTGCTTCACGACAGTCATCAACCAGATTATCGGCGACAGACATTAAGTGTCTGTTTGAAGTTCCCGTACAGATGATCATGTAATCAGTGACACTTGATTTTCCACGAACATCTAATGCGATAATGTCTTGAGCTTTAGAATCCTCAAGTTTATCAATAATAAATTGCTGTAATTCTGAGCCTTGCAAAAGGGTCACCTTTTTCTATTTAGTTAACTCAATCGAGAAAATAACAAAGCGCTATTTTAAAGGAATTTATACCAATAAATCTATTTTACTCGATGATTTATTCCAGTTGTCGATAGCAAAAACATCTATCAAGTATGGTTGCTATTCGACGCTTGATTTAGAAAAATTCATATATGCCTATTTATTGCGCCATAATAAATAATAAAAGCCGGCAGATAAGAACTTTCCAATTAGACGACAGTTTTACTCCACAGTTCCCTTAATAGGAACCGAGGGTGAGAATAACAGTAAAACAATGTCTGTCAATGCTCGTGAAATACCTGATAACGGTATCATCACGTCAATGATTGTATCATTATACGGTGTAATGTTGAGATAGTGACTAAGAGAAACAGACGAATGAAAGAAAATTATTATTATTTGGAGCAAACTTCAGAAATAGCGAGTAACAAAAACGCATTGTTACAGGCAGATTGGCAACGATTTTGTCAATTGTTATGCTATGAAGGCATTGAAATTAAACAAAATAATGATGAAAAACGACAAAATAAGGCAGTGATTTGTCGGGTTAAAATGAAAGGGGAATATTCATCAACCTTATTCACGCAGATTTTGGGGGAAGGAGAGTTACAATTAACCCTTGAACAATTTTCTCAACCTAGTGGATTGGAACATTTTCTGACACAGTTTTTTGCCTTAATTGATTATCAACAGCAGGTAAATGCTAAGTTGAGCAAAAAAGCACTGATCCAATTTCATAGTCGATATAAATATTTGTTAATGGCTTATTCTCAAGTCGCTTATCGAGAATTGGGGCGTTATATGGCCAATATCCCTAATTCGCTACCGCTGTTACAATTTGCCGAGCAGTATCAAAAGGCCTTAATGAAAGCACTGTCAATACCAGCAACTCGAGAAGGGCATACCAATGCATTAATGCATATGGCGGGATATTTTAAGCGAGCACTTAGCGCAGAGCAAAAACAGTTGTTAACACAAGAGATTTTATCTTATCGGCAAGGAAAAACGAGTCTTTCGGCTCCTTTGTCACGGTTGAAAAACTACTTGGCGTTTTATCCTGATAATTATCTACTTTCTCAACGCTATTTTTCACCTTATCCAGCGGTATTTGATGACTTAAGAGCGCAATTTTAATCTCTAAGATCTGTTATCGATACAACTGATGCTGTTTGATATAGTTTTCAACAGACTCAGGCAGAAGATCATGACAATCTAATCCTGCTTTATGTCTAGCCCTAATATCGGTCGCTGAAATATTGTATAAAGGAGTATCAGCAAGAAAAATTTTCCCGGCGGGTAAACAGTGAATATCTGCTTGCTGTTTGGTTTGATGTTGTTCAAGCCAGGTTTGCATTTGTGGTGATGTAAATGTGGTTTGGTAACCCGGGCGAGCGCAAACCAATAAGTGACACACATCTAACAACTCTTCCCATTTATGCCAAGTATCAATTGAAAGTAATGAATCTTGTCCAATAATAAAGGCTAATGGCTGTTTCTCACCAATTTCTTGTCTAAACGCTTTTAATGTCTCAATGGTATAAGAGGGAGTCGGTTTCTCTAACTCTCGAGTGTCGACTTTGAAAGCACTAAAAGGTTGTAATGCGAGCCGCACCATGGCTAATCGCTGTTGTGAAGAGGCTTCTGGTTGGGGGCGATGAGGGGGAATATTATTAGGCAACCAAATCACTTCTTTTAGCCCTATCAAGCCAGAAAGGGCTTCTACAGGACGTAAATGCCCATAATGGATCGGATCAAAAGTACCACCATATAGAGCAATGGCTTGATGAATTAAAGGGGGGTTATTATTGGTGCTAGCCATGGCGAATAAATCCTTCCGGTAATGCTTTTCCACATAATAATAAGCCAAGGGCATGAAGTTCAGGCCAAACGTTTTGTCCGTGATCCTGTTTAAGGGTTATTTCAATCTGGGTAAGTAATCGCATGGCAGTGAGTAATTGATGCTCTGACAAACGTTGTAACGCGGCGGTAAATATCGGACGTCGGTTTTGCCATATCCGATGTTGATCGAAAACGGATTTTAAGGAGGCCGTTTTAGCGCTACGATGTAAGGTAATTAATTGCATTAATTCGCGTTGCAATGTTCTAAGCAGAATAACGGGTTCAATATCCTCTCTTTTTAGTTGCTGCAAGATATGCCATGCCCGTTGGGTTTTACCTGCTAATAATGCATCAATCCAATGATAAGCAGTAAAATGAGAGGCATCATTGACAGCCGCTTCAACTCTTGGCAGGGTTAATTTACCATCAGGATAGAGCAAACAGAGGCGTTCAATTGCTTGAGCTAAAGCGAGTAAATTTCCTTCATAGCAGTAACACAGTAATTGATTACCTTGTTCATCAAGCTCAAGGCCTTTTTGCTTGGCGCGTCTCGCTACCCAATTTGGTAATTTATCTAACTCAGGGGTTAAGCAAGTCACATAAATACCTTGCTGGCTGAGTGTTTTAAACCATTCGCTATTTTCCTGTGCCTTGGTTAATTTATGTCCACGTAAAATTAACAAGAGATCTTCATGCAATTCGTGAGATAAGCGTAAGAGCTTTTCTGACATTGCCGCATTAGGACCATTTTCAGGAAGATGGAGTAAGATAGATTGCTTTTGTGAAAAAAGACTCAGTGACTGGCAGAGTGAATATATTTCATTCCAATCAGTGCTGTTATCAAGGGTAAATTGATAATGTTCCGTAAAGCCTTGTGATTTTGCCACCGTTTGAATGGCATCTTGAGATTCTTGGAGTAATAGCGGTTCATTACCCCAAAGTAGGTAACTTTGGCGCAACCCCTCTTGGAGTTGCGCATTAAGTTGTTCTGGATAAAGGCGGATCATTTGGCTGGTGAGATTATCTGTTTCGCTTTAGCTGCCTCTGACGCTTTTTGGCGTTCAGCATTGTGAACCACCAATAATTTACGTACTAAGATAGCGGTAGCCTGTTCACGCATTTCCTGTTTGATAATATCATTTTCGGCATCTTTAGCTAATGCTTCTAATGGGTTATCAAAGAATGGACGTGAAACCTGTGATGAAATAGGGTAGATGGTTCCATCAGGCATAATCACTTGTGCATCTAGGACAAAAGTGAGCTGACGTTCAGCCGATTTACCGTCTTGATACACAGAGACAGTCTCTTTATTTTCTGAAGATCCAACAATTTTGAGAACAGGAATATCTGCTTTTGGCGTTTCAACCAGTTGAACTCCACTTAATCTCAATTGTTGACGCATTACACGAGATAGTGGCCCGTATGGGTCACCAGAGCTTAGGTAAAGCGTTTTTAATTCAGCTGGAACTTGGGTTTTACCTTGTAGGTGAAAACCGCAGCCAGCGGTGACCAACACCGCTAACGCAAAAAACAGCGAAAATAGATATCGCACTAAGCCTCCTTATCAGCCAACAACGATGTTCAGTAATTTGCCCGGTACATAAATCACTTTACGTACGGTGACATTTTCTAAATATTTAGCAACACTGTACTCTTTTGTTGCCATTTCCTGAACATAATCTTTTTCTGAATTAGCAGGAACAGTGATACGACCACGTACTTTACCATTAACTTGAACAATAATAAGTTTCGTGTCATCGACCATCGCTTCTTCATCAGCAACAGGCCATGGTGCAACATCAATATCCTCTTTACCACCTAACGCTTGCCACATGACAAAACAAGCATGTGGAATGATAGGAGAAAGCATACGTACCACTGCTTCTAATGCTTCTTGCATTAAAGCACGATCTTGCTCAGTCTCTTGTGGTGCACGTGTTAATTTATTCATTAACTCCATAATTGCAGCAATAGCCGTATTGAATGCTAAGCGACGACCTACATCATCAGAAACTTTGGCGATAGTTTTGTGTAAATCGCGACGTAAGTCTTTTTGCTCTGTGGTTAATGTTGCCAAATCAAGTGATTGAGTCGTTCCTTTTTCGGTATGCTCATGAACTAAACGCCATAAACGACGTAAGAAACGGTTCGCACCTTCAACACTTGATTCTTGCCACTCAAGTGTTAATTCTGGTGGTGCAGCAAACATCATAAATAGACGTACGGTATCAGCACCATAACGCTCAACCATGGTTTGTGGGTCGATGCCGTTATTTTTTGATTTAGACATTTTGCTCATACCAGCGTAAGTCAGTTCATGGCCTGCACTGTCAGTTGCTTTGATGATGCGATTTTTTTCATCGCGTTCAACAATCGCTTCTGCAGGAGAGACCCAATGGCGAGCGCCATCTTCACCGGTATAATAAAATGCATCTGCTAATACCATGCCTTGGCACAGTAAGCGTTTAGCAGGTTCATCAGAATTAACTAAACCAGCATCACGCATCAATTTATGGAAGAAACGGAAATACATCAGGTGCATGATAGCGTGTTCAATACCACCAATGTACCAGTCAACCGGTAACCAATAGTTAGCAGCTTTTGGATCTAACATTCCCTTGTCGTAATCAGGGCAGGTATAACGTGCGTAATACCAAGAAGATTCCATAAAGGTATCAAAAGTATCTGTTTCACGTAGCGCAGGTTGACCATTAATCGTTGTTTTAGCCCACTCAGGATCGGCTTTAATTGGACTGGTAATGCCGTCCATTTTCACATCTTCTGGTAAAATAACCGGTAATTGGTCATCAGGAACTGGAACAACGCTACCATCTTCTAAGGTTGCCATTGGAATTGGCGCACCCCAATAACGTTGACGAGAAACCCCCCAGTCACGTAAACGGTAATTCACTTTACGTTCACCCACACCCATTGCAGTAAGTTTATCTGCAATAGCATTAAAACCAGCTTGGTTATCAAGTCCTGAGAATTCACCAGAGTTAATTAGGCTATTTTTCTCAGTCAGAGCGCCTGTTGATAAGTCAGGTTGGTTACCTTCTGCATCAGCAATAACCGCTTTAATCGGCAAACCATATTTAGTGGCAAATTCCCAGTCGCGTTCATCGTGACCTGGAACGGCCATAACCGCACCTGTACCGTATTCCATTAAGACAAAGTTAGCTACCCAAATAGCGACTTTCTCTTGGGTTAATGGATGAATAGCATACAGACCTGTAGCAATACCTTTTTTCTCCATGGTTGCCATTTCAGCTTCTGCCATCTTCATGTTACGGCATTCATCAATGAAGTGCTGAATTTCAGGATTATTTTGAGCGGCTTTTTGAGCTAATGGATGACCGGCGGCCACAGCAACATAAGTGACCCCCATAAAGGTATCTGGACGTGTGGTATATACGGTCATAGTATCGTCGCTATCTGCGACATCAAAGGTAATTTCAACACCTTCAGACCGGCCAATCCAGTTACGTTGCATGGTTTTAACTTGTTCTGGCCATTCATCTAACGTATCTAAGTCGTTTAACAGCTCTTCAGCATAATCGGTGATTTTAATAAACCACTGTGGAATTTCTTTGCGCTCGACAGGGGTGTCGCAACGCCAGCAACAACCATCGATGACTTGTTCGTTAGCCAGTACGGTTAAGTCGTGTGGGCACCAGTTTACAGCAGAGGTTTTTTTATACACTAAACCTTTTTCATACAGCTTAGTGAAAAACCACTGTTCCCAACGATAATATTCTGGTGTACAGGTGGTGACTTCACGATCCCAATCATAACCAAAGCCCAGTTTTTTTAACTGGCCTTTCATATAATTGATATTTTCATAAGTCCACGGTGCAGGTGCGGTGTTATTTTTTACGGCAGCACCTTCTGCGGGTAAACCAAACGCATCCCAACCAATAGGTTGTAAGACGTTTTTACCCAACATACGTTGATAACGGGAAATCACGTCACCAATGGTGTAGTTACGGACGTGTCCCATGTGTAGTCGACCAGAAGGATAAGGTAGCATTGACAGGCAGTAATATTTTTCTTTGTTATTATCTTCTGTCACTTTAAATGTATTGTTCTTTTCCCAGTGTTCCTGGATAGTTTGCTCTATATCTTCGGGACGATATTGTTCTTGCATGGCACCGATAATCCTATGGTGAATTAATGGCTACCGAAGGGTAACCGCTATGATGAATTAAGACTTGCATAGCATAGCTGATTTTGTCTAATAGCCACAACTATTGATCTCAAGGAAAGCCATTGTTTGCATAACTTTTTTGCCACAATGGCGAGATAGCGCGAAAACAGCATTTTTTTGTTAATGATAAATGCGAGATTTTCAAGCGTTTAGCCTAATTATTGCAATAAAAATGAATTAATTGCTACTGTGTTGCGTCATCAAAGGTTGATGATTATTTTTAGCGATATTTTGCTGGCATGTAATAATTCATGCCAGCAAAGGGGAAAAGTGAGTGGGATGAAAAAGAAAATTGAAGATTAATGTAAGATTTTAGCTAGGAAATCTTTAGCCCTTTCTGATTTAGGATTATCAAAGAAGTCATTTTTCGGGCTATCTTCGACAATACGACCTTCATCCATAAAAATAATACGGTCAGCAACTTTTTTAGCAAAGCCCATTTCGTGTGTAACCACCATCATGGTCATGCCTTCATTAGCCAGCTCAACCATAACATCAAGAACTTCATTAATCATTTCAGGATCAAGTGCGGATGTGGGTTCATCAAATAGCATCGCAATAGGATCCATACATAAAGCACGAGCAATAGCAACGCGTTGTTGTTGACCACCAGAAAGTTGAGCAGGGTATTTATTAGCGTGGTTGGCTAAGCCTACGCGCTCTAATAATTTTAGCCCTTTCTCTTTTGCTGCACCTTTCTCTCTATTAAGGACTTTCACTTGCGCTAGTGTAAGATTTTCAATAATGGAAAGGTGAGGAAATAATTCAAAGTGTTGAAACACCATACCAACTTTGGCTCGTAACTTAGCTAAATCAGTTCGTTTATCATTGACTTTTATATCATTTACTAGGATTTCACCTTGTTGTATAGGCTCTAAACCATTAACGGTTTTGATAAGCGTCGATTTACCTGATCCTGAAGGTCCACAGACAACAACAACTTCCCCCTTTTTCACTTCAGTGGAACAATCTGTCAGTACTTGAAACTGACCATACCATTTGGATACATCTTTTAGGGAAATCATCTAAGTAGTCCTTTTTTTAAGAAAGTTCACTAACATTGAAGCGGAGAAACTAATTATAAAGTAGACAAAACCAGCAAAAAGGATCATTTCAACCTGTGTGCCATCACGCTCACCAATATTTGCCGCTGTTCGGAAAAAGTCGGTCAGACTTAATACATACACGAGTGAGGTATCTTGAAATAAAACGATACCTTGTGTGAGCAATAAAGGGATCATGGCACGAAATGCTTGAGGTAAAATCACTAAACGCATCGTTTGTGATTTTGTCATTCCTAAAGCTAAGGATGCTGAAAACTGGCCTTTACTGATGCTTTGTATACCTGCTCTGATGATTTCAGAGTAATAAGCAGCTTCAAATAGAGAGAACGCTACCATTGCTGAAATTAAACGGATATCACTTTTTGGTGAAAGGCCTAGAACATTTTGTAATATGTTAGGCACAATTAAATAGAACCACAGTAATACCATCACTAAAGGAATAGAACGAAAGGTATTAACGTAAGCGGCCGCAAACCAACTGATGGGCTTAAAAGTAGATAAGCGCATCACTGCAAGTATTGTTCCCCATAAAATACCGATAACAATTGCTGTTATGGTAATTTTTAAGGTAATGACCATGCCATCCATTAAAAAAGGTAGGCTAGGAACAACAGAACTCCAGTCAAACTCGTACATTATTGACCTCCTGCTGTGCCAGGTAAACGCACCCGTTTTTCTAACCAGTGCATAATCAACATAATAATGACGTTAATAAAGACATAGGCTAGCGTGATAGCGGTAAAGGATTCATAAGCTTTAGCTGAATAATCTAATAATTTATTCGCTTGCGCAGCCATATCAATCAGGCCAATCGTTGAGGCGATTGCAGAGTTTTTGACTAAGTTCAGCATTTCAGAGGTCATTGGCGGAATAATGACGCGATAAGCATTAGGTAATAAAACATAGCGGTAGGTTTGTGGCAGTGTTAAGCCTAGTGCTAAGCCTGCTGCTTTTTGTCCTCTTGGTAATGAATTGATTGCCGCCCGCACCTGTTCACACATGCGCGCTGCGGTAAACAAACCTAAACAGAGTGCTGAAGAGACAAAGAATTGGATATTCGGCGTTAAGTCCATTTTGAACCAATCACCAATAGCTTGTGGTAAGAGTTCAGGGATCACTAAATACCATGTGAAGAATTGTACAATCAGGGGGACGTTACGAAATAGTTCAACATAGATAGCCCCTAAACTAGAGAGCAAGCGATTAGGTACGGTTCGTAAAATACCAAAAAAAGAGCCGACAATAAAAGCGATGATCCAAGCACAAAGAGATAAAGCGACAGTAACTTGAAAGCCTGAAATAAGCCAACCTAAGTAAGTGGTATTTCCAAAAGGGGCTTCTTGGAAGAATATCCCCCAATCCCAATCAATCGACATGATTTCACCTCCGGTGAAAAAAATGGGGCAGGGAACGGCTGCCCCAAACTTCACTGATCTGTCTGTCCAACAGATACTTTATAATTATTAATTTTGCATCAATTACTTATATGCATTGTTAGTTCAATGCTTTATCATTTGGTGATGCAAAGAGTGCTTTCATTTCATCCGAGATAGTGAATTCTAAATTGAGGTTTTTCGGTGGAATTGGGGCATTAAACCAACGATTGAACGATTTTTCTGCTGCGCCAGATTTTTGCGCATTAGCAATGGTTTCATCAATTAACGACTTAAATTGTGTATCACCTTTGCGTAACATACAGCCATAAGCTTCTTCCGATTGAGGTGTTCCCACAATCTCCCATAACGCAGGTTTTTTCGCTTTAGCACGTTCACCCGCTAATAAGGCGTCATCCATCATAAAAGCAACGGCACGCCCTGATTCAAGTGTACGGAATGAGTCGCCATGATCTTTTGCGCTAATAATGCGCATATTCATTTTTTTCTCATCATTGAGCTTGTTGAGTAATATTTCAGATGTGGTGCCTGACGTAACAACCACATTTTTGCCCGCAAGATCAGCAAAATCTTTAATTCCACTGTCTTTTTTCGCAAGTAAACGTGTACCAACAATAAAAATAGTATTTGAGAAATCAGCTTGTTGTTGGCGAGCGAGATTATTGGTCGTTGAGCCACACTCAAAGTCAAATGTACCATTTTGTAATAGTGGAATTCGATTCTGAGAAGTGATAGGGATAAGACGAACTTGTAGGTTAGGTTTGCCTAATTTTTCTTTTACTGCCTCAACAATCAGGTTGGAATAGTCTTGAGAGTATCCGACCACTTTTTGTTGATTATCGTAGTATGAAAAAGGGACAGAGGATTCACGATGACCAACAATAATAATATCGTTATCGTTGATTTTTTTTAAGGTACCAGTGAGTTCTTCTGCTTGCACAGCTCCTGCAGCCCCTAAAATCATTAATGATAATGCTAGTTTACGCATGCGCATAATAACTCCTGTCGTGGTGATATTGATGTGTTGCTTTGTGTTACTTTTTTGTTTTAATTTGTTTTGATAATGTTAATAAATAGAACAAATAACATACGGTTGGGAAGTGCCATATTCCAAATACGAGAGCTATCTCTCAATAAAAGGATGAAATAAAAAATTGTTCAATGTTTTTTGGAAGTGATTTTCAATATTTAAAATTATTATAGTAATAACCATGAGAAGTTAAAGGTTAAAAAGAACAAAGAAGAAAAAGGCGTTAATCTAAAAAAGAAAAGAATTTGTAAAGTTTATCTTAAGGAGTTGTTTGTCTGTAGATTACCGTTAAGATAGCAGGTCAACAAATGAGGAAATCTATGCATAATTGGCGGTCAGGTCGCTGGCTAGTGTTGATAACAGTATTGCTGATCTTGTGTTGTATTGTTCAGCGCTCTATGGGGGCTCATGTGATTAGTGAGCGCTTAGCATCTGCTGTTTCGCAAACACAGTCCTCATTCTTGACGCCAATTGCAGAGCAACAAAATGCAAGTGAAGGGAAATATTCACTTTCAACCTGCGAATTAAGTGCTAAATCACTCTTATCGATTCCTCCTTTAGCGATTGAACCGCTTTTTTATACTTGGGCGGTATTACTTTTATTTGGTATGGCTGCCATTTATGTTTCTCGTCAACGTAGCCAGAAAAAACAACATCACCCACCGCCACGAATAAGGCTTCACCTTCATTACTGTATTCTAAGGGATTAGTAGCGCTTTAACTCAATAATACGTCTTATATTGAGGCGTTGTTTTATGTGTAGCGTTAGTGGATTTTTTAGGGAGTTGCTATGGTTCGTTCTTTTTTAATAGCATTGATGTTGATGCTATTTTCATTATCTTCATTAGCCGCCGATACAGGTTGGCTAACTATGCCAGACAATGATCATGCTCAGGTTAGGGCTACGGCTGACAAGTCATCGACAGGCGATGTTAAAATATTGCTTGAGGTGCAATTAGCGCCGGGCTGGAAAACATATTGGCGCTCTCCCGGAGAAGGTGGCGTAGCACCTGAAATTAATTGGACGCAATCTGTGTCTGATATGATATGGCATTGGCCATCACCTTCCGCTTTTGATGTCGCAGGTATTCATACCCAAGGTTACGATAAAGAAGTCGTCTTCCCCATTGAACTAAAATCTGTCGATAGCGATAACTTAAATGGGGTATTAACACTTTCAACCTGTAGTAATGTCTGTATTTTAACTGATTACTCATTAAATCTGGATTTAAACGAGCCTGCTCCCGCTGACTTTGAATGGCAATATAATCAAGCCATGGCCAAAGTACCAGTGACAAGTGGATTAATTTCTGCTGTTTCATCTGATTATCGAAATAGTCAATTAACCCTCTCATTACAACGAGAACAAGGTGATTGGCATCAACCTAATATTTATCTCGATCCACCACAAGGAATGCTATATGGCATTCCACAGTTAACAGCAAAAGGTGATCATTTATCTGTTACTGTCGATGTAACCGATGATTGGGGAGACGCTGCGGGTGACATTGTAGGAAAACCACTCTCCTTTGTTGTGACTGACGATGGCTATTCACGTCAAGTCAATGACACTATAGGCCAAGGCGATAGCGTATCTCTGCCTACTGCTGACTCGGGGGTAGGATTATGGAGTATTTTATCCTTTGCGCTGTTAGGGGGCCTAATTCTTAATTTAATGCCTTGTGTGTTACCTGTTTTGGCGATGAAATTGGGCTCAATTCTTCATATCGAAAAACGTGATACAGGGGCTATTCGTAAACAGTTTTCTGTTTCTGTTGTGGGAATTTTAGTGTCATTCTGGGCCTTAGCGCTGTTTATGACCGTATTACGCTACAGCCAAGAAGCAATAGGTTGGGGCATACAGTTTCAAAGCCCTTGGTTTATCGGCTTTATGGTGCTGATCACGGCTATTTTTACCGCTAATTTATTTGGCCTATTTGAATTACGTTTATCAAGTAATATGAATACCAAAATAGCGACAGCAGGAGGCCAAGGTTATAGTCGACATTTCTGGGAAGGGGCTTTTGCTACATTGCTTGCCACACCGTGTTCTGCCCCATTCTTGGGGACTGCGGTTGCTTATGCATTGATAGCACCATTAAGTGAGTTATGGTTAATTTTCACCGCATTAGGTCTTGGAATGAGTTTACCATGGATCATGGTTGCTATGTTTCCATCAATTGCCAAAGTGTTGCCAAAACCCGGTAAATGGATGAATCGCCTAAGAGTTGTTTTAGGCTTTATGATGTTGCTATCTTGTATTTGGCTGATCACTTTATTGATCCCCCATTTTGGTATTGGCATTGTTGCGGCTATTTTTGTGGCTATCGCCCTGATCTTGCTTTTTGCTATTGCTAAACATTACGGCAAAAAAACGCTATTTGCTTCAATGGTGATCACCCTTATTTTAGGTGGTACAAGCTATCTATTTATTGCTCAGCCTGATACTCAGACCTTGGCGGGGCAAGATCATGTGAATTGGCAACCACTCTCAGAAGAGGCTATTCATCAAGCGTTAGCTGAAAATAAACGGGTGTTTATTGATGTTACCGCAGATTGGTGTGTTACCTGCAAAGCAAATAAATACAATGTATTATTACGCGATGATGTGCAAAAGGCACTTTCAGAGCCTGATGTTGTCGCATTAAGAGGGGATTGGACGAAACCGTCAGAACAGATCACCCAATTTTTAAAACAGCGCGGTCAAGTCGCCGTGCCGTTTAACCAGATTTATGGACCATGTAACAAGGAGGGGGAGATCCTACCGCCTCTTTTAAATAAAGATCTAATGTTAACTATTCTTTCAGAGGCTAAAGGAGCCCAATAATGAAAAAAACACTTTCTGCACTGGTTATCTCTTCGTTACTTTTTGGTGCAAATGTTCAAGCCGCTGCCTTGAATGCAGCTCAAGAAAAAGAAGTACGTGCATTAGTTCGTGATACTTTAGTGAGTAATCCTGAGATTTTGGAAGAAGCTATCATGGCATTGCAAACTAAGAAGGCAGATGAGCAACAAGCACAGTTCCGTCAAGCATTGGCCTCTGAACATGATGCATTATACAACGATGCGGCAAGTCCACGTATTGGCGCTAAAGATGCTAAGTTAGTGTTAGTGTCGTTCACTGATTATAACTGCCCGTATTGCAAACGCTTTGACCCATTATTAGAAAAGATCACTGAACAATATCCTGATGTGGCGGTTATCATTAAACCATTACCATTTAAAGGCGAAAGCTCTGCTAAAGCCTCTCAGGCGGTGCTTTCTGTCTGGAAAGAAGATCCAAAAGCATTCTTAGCACTTCATCAACGTTTGATGCAGAAGAAAACGATGCTAGATAATGCAAGTATTGAAGATGCAATGAAGAGCACTAATACTAGCAAAATTAAGTTAACTGATGACAGCTTAAAAACGTTGCAAAATAACTTAGAGCTTTCTCGTAAACTGGGTATTCAAGGTACGCCAGCGACGGTAATTGGTGATACTATTTTACCGGGTGCTGTTGATTATGATCAGTTAGAAATTATTGTGAAAGAACAACTGGCGAAAGTGAAAAAATAATGGCAAATCGTTTACGAAAATGGGGTAAAGAATTAATTATTCTCGCCCTTATTTTTGTGGCTATTTCATTTGCTATGGACTGGTGGCGTCAACCAACGCCACCAGAACTTACTGATTTATCTACGCTTTATACAGTTGATGATAAACCAGTCTCATTGATTGCCCTTAGCCAAGAGAAACCATTACTGATCTATTTTTGGGCGAGTTGGTGTGGCATTTGTAAGTTAACTACACCGACGGTAAATGATTTAGCACAACAGGGTTATAATGTTACGTCTGTAGTTATCCGCTCTGGTGATGATGCCAAAATAATACGTGGCATTAACTCCAAGCAACTAGTTTTTCCGGTTATTAATGATGATAGAGGGGCTATTTCTCAACGTTGGGGGATAAGTGCTACACCTTCTTTTGTTATTCTCTATAAAGGTGAAATGGTGCACTTTACAAGTGGCTGGACATCCTCTTGGGGATTAAAACTTAGGTTATGGTGGGCTTCAATTTAACTTGTTTATCAGAATTTAAATGAAGAAAAAATAATACCAGGTAAGCTGACAATAAAATCTATTATCTCATAGACAAGTTTTTTACGTCTGCGTTTTATTTTTGCTTCTTGGCTACCTTGAACAATTAATTCCTTTTCATTGTAAGTGCGTTTTGAGGTATTAATATGTATTGGTACAATATTAATAGGAATAACGATTTGATTATTCTTATTGGCTGGTGTTAATTGAGCTAATGTCCAACCATATTGATGTTGTTTATCTCCAAACGCATTTTTCTGGATAATACGACCGTAATAATCTTTACGAAAACCTTTTTCTTCATTATCGCTGGAAATCTGATGGGCATGTTGCCAATAAGGTAAAACATCTGTTGGTGATTGAATGAGTCGCGATAGTGCTGGTGGGTCAAGTGGGATCATATTGAGACGTTTAGAGCTTGCTTCTTGTTTTTGCTCATAGGCTCTCGCTGTTTGCCAATGTAAAGGCACAATTGTTTCATCTTCAATAAGTTGATGAATCGAACTAGGTTGTTTTGATAATACCCAGCCAAATTCATTTTGTTGATTAAACAGTTGGCGCTTGATCCATTTAGTTTCTTTATCTTTACGAAATCCTTTTGTTTCATTATCGGCAGATATTTTTTTCGCTCTTTGCCAAATAATATCAAGAATATATTCAGGGTAATGGATCATTGAAAAGTCCTTTTATTAGAAAAGCCCTTACTTAATTAACTGTTTTAAGATTAATTGAGTAGGGCTTTATTTAACATTAAGAACGACGCTTAATAAAAGCAAGAATTAAAAATACCCCTGCTAAAATCCACACTGGATAACTCCCCATTTTATAATAAGGTGTTGATCCTGTCGTGGGCGTCATTTTTTCAGCTAATGCACCGGCTTCAAATTGTGGAAGCTGGGCAATAACATCACCATTAGCAGCAATAAAGGCGGTAATGCCGTTATTAGTTGAACGTAATAATGGGCGTCCTAACTCTAATGAACGCATTCTAGCCATTTGAAAATGTTGCCATGGACCAATTGAATTACCAAACCAAGCATCATTTGAAATAGTTAATAAGAAACGTGTATCCGGCTTAAAGTTAGCGCGAACTTGTTCTCCAAGAATAATTTCATAACAGATGGCGGCGGTTATTTTAGCATCATTTACCGTCAGTTGAGGTTGTATGTATTCACCTTGGCTTAATGATGACATAGGTAAATTAAAAAATGGCGCTAATGGGCGCAATAAGGACTCTAAAGGGACATACTCACCGAAAGGCACAAGATGATGTTTGTTATAGCGATCTGTTGCCGGATATTGGTAAGCATAGTGCTCACCTAATGTAATAACACTATTATAAAAACGATAGCCTTCTAAGGTAGGACGCGCATCAATAATTCCTGTCATTAGATGCGTGTCTTGTGCTCTTAATTGTTTATCCAATTTAGCTAAAAAGCCTTGTTGCTGAATTTCAACATCAGGGATAGCTGACTCAGGCCAAATAATTAAGTTTGCTTTACCCATAAAAGGGCGACTTAAAGTGAGATAGGTGTTTAACGTACTTTCTAAAGTACCGGGTTGCCATTTTAATGATTGCGCGATATTGCCTTGAACTAAGGCAATTTCTTGTGTTTCATCAGTTAAAGGTTGATACCATTGATAAGATTTAAAGCTGATAGGTAAGAGTAATAATATTGCTCCGATCACTGCACTATATAGTGATTTACGATAGATAGAGACAGCAATAAGTCCACTAATTATGGTCAGCAAAAAGGTTATCATGGTGACACCAAAAATAGGTGCAATACCTTTTAATGGGCCATCAATTTGGCTATAACCAAATTGTAACCACGGAAACCCTGATAACACCCAGCCTCTTAAAAATTCAGTGAGTTGCCATACAGCAGGAGCCGCAAAGACAAAACGCCAAACGGTAGGTTTAGGGAAGAACTTGTTTAATAATCCGGCAAATAGGGCGGTATAAAGCGATAAGTAAAGGGCTAACAATATGACTAAGAAAATATTGATAGCAAATGGCATTCCCCCAAAATCAGCAATGCTGACATATACCCAGTTTACACCACTACCAAATAATCCAAATCCCCAGGCAAAACCAAGCCATGCCCCTTGTCGTGTGGTTCGTTGCGTTATTATCAGTAGCAAACCTGATAAAGAAATTAACGCTGCAGGCCAGAAATCAAAGGGAGAAAACGCGAGTGTGCCACTGGCACCGAAAAAAACCGCCAGTAGGGTGCGAACCCACTGGCGGTTTAATAAAGAGAAATTATTCATTAATATCCTACACATCATTACCTAGTTCAGGTACAGGCGCATCGTCAGGAATGTGCACATAAACCTGAATAATTTTACGGCTATCAGCCATAACAACTTTAAATTGGTAATTATCAATGGTAATAGTTTCACCTCTAGCAGGAAGATGACCGAAGGCTTGCATAACTAAACCACCAATCGTATCGACTTCTTCATCACTAAAGTGAGTACCAAATGCCTCATTAAAATCTTCTATTTGGGTTAATGCTCTCACTGAGTAGGTATGGCGACTTAATGGACGAATATCAATATCATCCTCATCATCATACTCATCTTCAATTTCGCCGACGATAAGTTCAAGAATATCTTCAATCGTGACCAAACCAGAAACACCACCAAATTCATCAATGACAATAGCCATATGATAGCGTTGCGAACGGAACTCTTTTAGTAAGCGGTCAACGCGTTTACTTTCTGGTACAACGACAGCAGAACGTAAAACTTTGTCTATACTAAATGGCTCAGCACCAGTACGCATGAATGGCAATAAATCTTTTGCCATTAATAAGCCTTCAATATGATCTTTGTCTTCACTGATGACAGGAAAGCGAGAGTGTGCTGAATCAATAATCACATCAAGGCACTCATCAAGGGTTTGATTGCGTTTTAATGTGACGATTTGCGAGCGGGGGATCATAATATCCCGTACACGCTGTTCAGCGATATCCATTACCCCCTCTAACATATCACGGGTATCAGGATCGATTAATTCTTTCTGTTCAGAATCGCGGATAAGCTCCATCAGATCATCACGATTTTTAGGTTCACCGTGGAATAACTGATTAAGCAATGTGAGAAACCCCTTTTTAGGACCAGGGTTATCGTTACTCGAAGATTGGTCGTCGCTCATGGCGTTTTAACTATTTTTCCTCATTGAATGGTTATTAGATATAGTATTTATCATAAAATAAAGAGAACTGTTACTCTTTTTCAATCAAATAGGGATCTTCATAACCTAATTTTTGTAAGATTTCTGTCTCTAAACCTTCCATTTCTTCAGCTTCATCATCTTCAATATGATCATAGCCTAAAAGGTGCAGACAACCATGGATAACCATGTGTGCCCAGTGCTCTTCAACAGTTTTATTTTGCTCATCGGCTTCTTTTTCAACGACCTGACGACAGATAATTAAATCACCCAGTAAAGGTAATTCCACTTCAGGCGGTGCTTCAAAAGGAAAAGAAAGTACATTAGTTGGCCTATCTTTTCCACGATAAGTTAGGTTTAACTCATGGCTTTCCGCTTCATCAACGATACGGATAGTCACTTCACTAATAGGCTGAAATTGCGGTAGTACGGCTTCCAGCCAAGTGATAAATTGGGCTTCACTCGGAAGCCCTTGTGTATTTTCAGTGGCAACTTGTAAATCAAGAATCACTTCACTCATGATTTTCTCTCTGCAGTCTCTCTTTTTCTGCTTTAATTGCTTGGCGGCGTTTTTGATCTTCAACTTCCCAAGCTTCATATGCGACAACAATCTTAGCAACCACAGGATGGCGAACCACGTCTTCACTATGGAAGAAGTTAAAGCTTAAATCATCGACATTAGATAGCACTTCTATGGCATGACGCAATCCGGATTTATGGCCTCGAGGAAGGTCGATTTGCGTGATATCACCTGTGATGACCGCTTTAGAGTTAAAACCGATACGCGTTAAAAACATCTTCATCTGTTCGATTGTGGTGTTTTGACTTTCATCGAGAATAATAAATGCGTCATTGAGTGTACGACCTCGCATATAAGCTAAAGGGGCCACTTCAATCACATTACGCTCTATCAGTTTCTCAACTTTTTCAAAACCTAACATCTCGAATAACGCATCATAAAGTGGTCGTAAATACGGATCGACTTTTTGGCTTAAATCGCCGGGTAAAAAACCGAGCTTTTCACCCGCCTCTACCGCAGGGCGAGTCAGTAAAATACGGCGTACTTCTTGACGCTCAAGGGCATCGACAGCGGCAGCAACAGCCAGATAGGTTTTCCCTGTACCTGCAGGCCCGATACCAAAAGTAATATCGTGAGTTTGGATATTGGCAATATATTGCGCTTGGTTAGGCGTACGTGGTTTTATCACGCCGCGTTTAGTGCGAATATTGGTCGATTTCCCAAATTCAGGCACATGCTCATCACTTTGCTCAAGCACTCGGCTCTCTTTGATGGCAAGGTGAATTTGCTCAGGGTCGATGTCGGGTATCACACCTTTAATAGGTGAGGTTTCCACATACAGATGTCGCAAAATTCCTGCAGCTGCATTCACATTCAGTGATTTACCCGTTAGTTTAAAACGGTTATCACGGTGATTGATCTCGATACCTAAACGGCGTTCAAGTTGCTTAATATTGTCGTCAAATGGGCCACATAAACTCATTAAACGGTCATTATCTGCGGGCTCTAAGAAAATCTCTTGGGTCGCTACCTGTGTATGGGCTATTACTGTCACTGAGTATCCTTTTGTTAAGTCTGATCAATTAAGGTTGGTAAACACCTACACCTAATTCATCTTCTTTACGAGTACGGGCAATAACGGATTCTGGTGATTCATGGATACGTAAATCCATTTGATCTTCCGTTCTGACCACTTTACCACGCAATGAGTTAGCGTAAACGTCAACAATTTCGACATCAACGAATTTACCAATCATATCCGGTGTACCTTCGAAGTTAACCACGCGGTTATTTTCGGTACGACCTGAAAGTTCCATCACATTTTTACGTGAAGGGCCTTCCACAAGAATACGTTGTACGCTGTTAAGCATGGCACGGCTGTAGTTCATTGCTTGCTGATTAATGCGCTGTTGTAACAGATATAAACGCTGTTTCTTCTCTTCTTCGCTCACATCATCAGGTAAATCAGCCGCAGGGGTTCCTGGACGGGCTGAATAGATAAAGCTAAAGCTCATATCAAAGTTTACATCCGCAATTAATTTCATGGTTTTTTCGAAATCATCTTGCGTTTCACCTGGGAAACCAATGATAAAGTCTGAGCTTATCAGAATATCAGGGCGTGCTTTGCGTAATTTACGAATAATGCTCTTATATTCAAGAGCTGTATGATTACGCTTCATTAAGGTTAAAATACGATCTGATCCGCTTTGTACTGGTAAGTGTAAGAAGCTAACCAATTCAGGGGTATCTTCATAAACCGCAATAATATCGTCAGTAAACTCAATAGGGTGGCTGGTAGTAAAACGAATACGATCAATACCATCAATCGCTGCCACTAGGCGCAGTAATTCTGCAAAGCTACAGATTTGCCCGTCAAAGGTTTCACCACGATAAGCATTGACGTTTTGACCTAATAGATTAACTTCACGTACCCCTTGAGCGGCCAGTTGTGCGATTTCAAATAGGATATCATCACAAGGGCGACTGACTTCTTCACCACGCGTATAAGGCACTACACAAAATGAACAGTATTTATTACAGCCTTCCATGATAGAAACAAATGCAGAAGGGCCTTCAGCACGAGGTTCAGGTAGACGGTCAAATTTTTCAATTTCAGGGAAACTGATATCGACCACTGGGCTTTTGGTGCCTTTTACCTGATTAATCATTTCTGGTAAGCGGTGTAAGGTTTGTGGTCCGAAGATAATATCGACACACTGCGCACGTTGACGAATGTATTCACCTTCTTGAGAGGCAACACAACCACCAACGCCGATGATAATATCAGGTTTATTATCTTTAAAATTTTTCCAACGTCCTAACTGATGAAAGACTTTTTCTTGTGCTTTCTCACGGATAGAACAGGTATTTAGCAGTAGAATGTCCGCATCTTCGGCGACATCGGTTAACTGATAACCGTGGGTGCTTTCGAGTAGGTCTGCCATTTTAGATGAATCGTACTCATTCATCTGGCAGCCCCAAGTTTTAATGTACAGTTTTTTTATCGTCGACATTGTATAAATCCGGTATTTACAGTGAGATAATAGCTAATCACTGAAAAACGTTGCGTGTAATAAGCCAATAAGGCGGTTATTGTAGTCATTTGTGTGGTCAGTGACTAGAGTCAGTCGGCGCTAATTCTTTCTGGCGTTCAGTTTTGCTTATTTCTAATAAACTGATATAGCGCTTACCTATTATTTTTAAAGCAATGAGTTATGGCATAACAATGATGAGAAATGTAAAAAACGATTTTGATGCAGTCATTGCCGGTGGTGGCATGATTGGCGCAGCCGTTGCCATTGGGCTGGCGCAAGAAGGGTTGCGTGTTGCAATGGTAGAACGGCAATCTCCAGCACCTTTTGATGCCTCATCTCATCCTGATATTCGTATTTCTGCGATCAGCTGCGCGTCCGTTAGTTTATTAAAACAGCTAGGTGCATGGCAACATGTTTTAGCGATGCGCAGTGCGCCATACCTAACCCTCGAAACATGGGAAGAAGATAATGCCCATGTTATTTTTGATGCCAAAAGTCTTGGTTTACCTGAATTAGGTTATATGGTTGAAAATCGCATTTTGCAATTGGCATTGTGGCAAGAAGCAGAACGTTATAGCAATATCACTTTATTATGCCCAAATAGTCTAAGTAACATGAAATACTTAGATAATAAATGGCAAGTCACGCTTGCTGATGGTCAGGAAATCACCACTCAGTTAGTTGTAGGGGCCGATGGGGCTAATTCGCAAGTGCGTCAAATGGCAGGGATTGGCAGTAATGGTTGGCAGTATCGTCAATCCTGTATGTTAATCACCGTGAAAACGCAATTGCCACCAGAAAAGGGTACATGGCAACGCTTTTACCCTTCAGGGCCACGGGCTTATTTGCCTCTGTTTGATAATTGGGCTTGCTTAGTTTGGTATGATTCTCCGCAGAGAATTAGAAAGCTACAAACGATGTCAATGGCACAGTTAGAAAAAGAAATCGAACATGCTTTCCCTGAACGCTTAGGCAAAGTGACACCTATTGCAGCAGGCTCTTTCCCATTAACTCGTCAGCATGCTAGTCGTTATGTTGATAATGGTGTGATTTTAGTGGGGGATGCGGCACATACTATTAATCCATTAGCAGGACAGGGGGTTAACCTCGGTTATCGTGATGTGGATTGCTTGCTTAATTTAGTGGCGCAAGCGAAACAGCATTTTGAACCTTGGCATTCAATGGCATTGTTAAAAAAATATCAGCGCCGTCGTATGCCTGATAATATGCTGATGCAGGCAGGAATGGATCTCTTTTACCACGCTTTTAGCCATCAATTACCAGGCTTAAAATTAGCCAGAAATATCGGATTATTAGCTGCGCAGCATGCAGGAAAAGCGAAAGAAGCCGCGCTACGTTATGCTTTAGGGATTAAATGATGAGCAATGCGATGATCTGAATTGTCTTCATCGATCATCGCATTAGGTTTAAGCCTTTAAGTGCTTAGCATGAAAGGCTATATGTTCACCGATAAAACTCGCGACAAAATAGTAACTGTGGTCGTAGCCTTGATGTAAATTTAAACAGCACGCAAACTGTTTTTTATCACACACTTGTGCTAAACGTTCTGGCTGTAGTTGCTGTTGGTAAAAAGGATCATCAAGACCGACATCCACTCGTATGGGCACTGTCTGTTGTGTTTTATTCAGTAATTCAATCGTGTCATATTGTTGCCATTGTGCCATATCGTCGCCTAAATAAGCGCTGAAGGCTTTTTGTCCCCAAGGGACTTGGGTTGGTGCAACAATGGGTGAAAACGCTGAAATACTGCAATAGCGAGACAAATTACGCAAACCAATCATCAATGCACCATGTCCCCCCATTGAATGTCCACTAATAGCACGTCGCTCATTGGCAGGAAAATGTGTCTCAATCAATTTAGGGAGTTCATTAACAATGTAGTCATACATTTTATAATGACTATTCCAAGGTGCTTGTGTGGCATTCAGATAAAAACTAGCACCTTGTCCTAAATCATAAGCACTATCATCAGCCACATTTTCACCACGAGGGCTAGTATCAGGTACCACTAAAATAACACCGTGTTGCGCAGCATATTGCTGTGCTCCGGCTTTGGTAATGAAGTTTTGTTCATTACAAGTTAATCCAGATAACCAATATAAAACCGGATATTTTTGCCCATCTTCCATAGGCGGGAGATAGATAGCAAATTTCATCTCACAATTGAGGGTGGTAGAGGTGTGTTGATAAACCTCTTGCCAACCGCCAAAACAGGCATGGCGTTCAATGTTGTTCATTTTGACTCCTTAACAACAAAGTCAGACCTATTTGCTAATAGGCCTGAGAGTGATTAATCGAAATGAATAACAGTTCTAATTGATTTACCTTCATGCATTAAATCAAAGGCTTCATTTATTTTTTCAAGAGGTAAAGTGTGGGTCACAAAAGGTTTGAGTTCGATTTTCCCATTCATTGCATCTTCAACCATATTGGGTAGTTGGCTACGACCTTTTACTCCGCCAAATGCAGTCCCTTTCCATGAACGACCTGTGACGAGTTGGAAAGGGCGTGTTGAGATCTCTTGTCCTGCCCCCGCAACACCAATAATGATAGATTGCCCCCAACCACGGTGAGCACTCTCTAGAGCGGCTCTCATCACATTGACGTTACCAATACACTCAAAAGTATGATCAACGCCCCACTGAGTCATTTCAACCAGTACTTCTTGAATAGGTTTGTCATAATCATTGGGATTTAAACAGTCTGTGGCACCAAATTGGCGTGCTAATGCAAATTTTTCAGGATTAGTATCAATCGCAAAAATACGGCCTGCTTTGGCTTGTCTAGCGCCTTGCAGTACAGCAAGACCAATGCCACCTAAACCAAATACAGCCACCGAGTCACCTTCTTGTACTTTTGCCGTATTATGTACAGCACCAATACCTGTTGTCACGCCACAACCAAGTAAGCAGACTTCTTCATGGTTGGCTTGTGGATTGATTTTAGCGAGTGATACTTCAGCTACTACCGTATACTCACTAAAGGTAGAGCAACCCATATAGTGATAAATAGGTTGTCCATTATAGGAAAAGCGCGTTGTGCCATCAGGCATTAAGCCTTTACCTTGGGTTGCTCTTACTGCTACACAGAGATTCGTTTTGCCTGATTTACAAAATAGGCATTCGCCACATTCTGCTGTATAGAGAGGGATCACGTGATCACCCGGTTTGACACTGGTGACGCCTTCACCTACTTCAACCACCACCCCCGCGCCTTCATGACCTAAAATGGCAGGGAAAACACCTTCAGGATCATCACCTGAAAGGGTAAAGGCATCAGTATGGCATACGCCAGTGTGACTAATTTTAATCAATACCTCACCTGCTTGAGGTGGCATCACATCAACTTCAACAATTTTTAAAGGCTCTCCTGGTCCAAAGGCGACCGCAGCACGAGATTTCATAATGATATCCTTGTTGTTATTAGCGCAGGTAAGTGCGTATTAGTGAGATTGCATCATCAACGGAATTTTTTTGATCTTCAGGAGAAGCGACGGCATCCATTAGACCTTCACGTAAATGACTTTCGAGTACGCCCGCCATCAGGCCATTGATAGCACCCCGAATGGCAGCAATTTGCTGTAAAACTTGGCCGCATTCATTTTCGTTTTCAAGGGCGGTTTCTAATGCCAAAATTTGCCCTTTGATTTTTCTTACACGGGTTAACGCGGCTTTTTTTTCTGCTGGTGAGTGTGGCATATATAATCCTTAAATATACTATGGGGGAGTATAGTATTGGTATGAATATATGTACAGCTTGATCAAAAAATAACGTTACGATGAGTCTATGTAGATTATCGAGCAAACAATGATAAGTATGAGAGTAATGAGGAAATAGACAAGGCGTCAGCGTGTTGATAAAGGGTGAGAGTGAGGGGATATTTAAGGCTAAAAACAAAAAAGACCCGCCATAGCGAGTCTTGTTTGTTGATTTTAGTTAGTGTTTGACACTATTAATCAATGGTGCGGGAGGCGAGACTTGAACTCGCACACCTTGCGGCGCCAGAACCTAAATCTGGTGCGTCTACCAATTTCGCCACTCCCGCAACAACCTTTGAGAAAAAAAGACTCGTTTAACGAGTCTCTCTTTCAGAATATGGCTGGGGTACCTGGATTCGAACCAGGGCATGCCAGGATCAAAACCTGGTGCCTTACCGCTTGGCGATACCCCAAAATGGTGGCTATGACGGGATTCGAACCTGTGACCCCAACATTATGAGTGTTGTGCTCTAACCAGCTGAGCTACATAGCCAATAGGAGATAATTTCTCACTATTTATTGAATTTAGCAGAAATATGGCTGGGGTACCAGGATTCGAACCTGGGAATGCCAGGATCAAAACCTGGTGCCTTACCGCTTGGCGATACCCCATCCGCTAATTCAATTGTCAACACGCATATTATCTATCAGGAAAATGGCTGGGGTACCTGGATTCGAACCAGGGTATGCCAGGATCAAAACCTGGTGCCTTACCGCTTGGCGATACCCCACCTGATAAATTGACGACGGTTAAAATGGTGCGGGAGGCGAGACTTGAACTCGCACACCTTGCGGCGCCAGAACCTAAATCTGGTGCGTCTACCAATTTCGCCACTCCCGCAAAAAAGATGGTGGCTATGACGGGATTCGAACCTGTGACCCCAACATTATGAGTGTTGTGCTCTAACCAGCTGAGCTACATAGCCATCTTTTTTTTGCATAACCTTCGTCGGCGTTGCGGGGCGCATTATGCGTATTACAGACAAATCCGTCAACTGCTTTTTGCATTAATTTTCGAGAAAAGTGTTCGTTTGCTCGCTGGTTAATCATTTTGTCGAAAAAAGATCCAAAAAACAACCTTATTGATGAAAAATCTTACTAAGTAAATAACAACAGATTGTCTGAATAAAAAGAAAAAACAGCCTAATAGGTGATAATTTGATAGCACAGGGAAGGGGATATTGCGGTGTGGTGGTGACATAATAAAACAACGCACAGTTATTTTAGCTGCACGTTGTTTTTTAAACAAAGATGACTGGTTGAAATTTATCCTAAAATTAATCTTAATTGAGATAAATAACAGCCTTCATTTAAAAATCCGTTTTATTGTAACAAAAAGATTATTTGTCGAATAAATATTGTAGTAACTCTCCATTAAGCATTGCTCGCTTGGTAAGTGCAAATGCCCCAATGGCTGAGCGATGATCAAGTTCGGAGATAACAACAGGAAGCGCTTCTCTAAACTCTTTTAATACTTGGGTATTAATGCAACTTTGGATCGACGGTAGTAATATTTCAGCCGCTTCGGTCACTTCTCCTGCCAGAACCACTTTTTGTGGGTTAAATAGGTTAATTGCAATGGCGATGGCTTTACCTAGATGAAGACCCACTTGTTTAATGGTTTCAACAGCGAGGGGATCGTTTTTTACCGCTGCATCGCATATATCTTGAATTTGGCATTGTGTTGCAGATAAATGCTGGCTGGGATAGCCTTGTTCAAGTTGGTAGCGGACTTTAGCTTCTATTGCGCTATTGGACGCAATGGTCTCTAAACAACCAAAGTTACCACAGTGGCAACGCTCTCCTAATGGATCTATTTGGATATGACCAATTTCACCAAGATTACCACGCTGGTTGAGCAAAATTTTGTTGTTGATAATAACACCAGCCCCTGCGCCACGATGAATACGAACCAAGATAGAATCTTCACAATCTCTGGTGGCACCAAAATAGTTTTCTGCTAAGGCGAGACTCCGAATATCATGGCCCGCATAGCAAGGCAGATCAAAGTGTTTTTCTAAGTTATCAACGAGTGCCCAGTTATTTACCTTCATATGAGGCATATAGTGGACAATGCCTTTATTAGGATCAACTAACCCGGGCAAGATAATTGAAATTGAAATAAGCTCATTAATACGACGTTGATTTTGTTTAATAAAATCATCAATAGCATTAATAAGCAAGGTTTCAACTTCTTGTTGGGTGCTTTGTTCTAAAGGGTAGTGTTGCTCTACTAAGGCTTTGCCACTGAGATCATAAAGAGCAACAGTGGCATCATTGCGTCCTAATCGGACGCTGACGGTATTAAAACGGCGATGTTCCACAACAATGGATATTGCGCGACGACCTCCGGTTGAAGCCTGTTGATCAACTTCTTTAATCAAGCCACGTTCAAGAAGCTGACGAGTAATTTTAGTGACACTGGCAGGGGCGAGTTGGCTCTGCTCGGCGATTTGAATACGAGAAATCGGCCCGTGTTGATCAATGAGCCGATATACAATCGCACTGTTAAGTTGCTTAACAAGATCGATATTGCCAATTTGCGTTTCAGTGTTGTTGTGACTCATCAGCATTTACATCCATTAGTTATCTGTTATTTCAATACCATTGACAAATGTTGTGCAAAGGTTGAAGTCCTTATCAAAAGAAGCAATATTTGCTATTTTACCTGCTTCAATTGTACCGAGTTCGTTATCTGCACCAATCGCACGGGCAGGGTAAAGTGTTGCCATACGCAACGTTTCATCTAATGGAATACCAACATGAAGTACACTATTTTTAATAGCGTCAATCATCGTGAGTGATGAACCACTTAATGTACCGTCCGCATCCACACACAGCCCATTGCGATAATATATCGTTTTTCCAGCAAAAACGAAGCTATCCATCTCATTTTTATTTGGATCAAGCCCCGCAGGAGCTGTCGCATCTGTCACTAATAACAGTTTTTCACCTTTTAAGCGCTTACTGTTACGGATATTTGCCCATGAAACATGTAAACCATCGGCAATGATCCCTGCGTAAACCTCAGGGGTATCATAAATTGCCCCTACAAGACCCGGGCCACGACCTGAAATATAAGGCATTGCATTATAAAGGTGAGTCGACAATGAAATACCGTTACGAAAGCCTTTACGCGCTTCTTCATAGGTGGCATTTGAGTGGCCTGCAGAAACAACAATACCTGCTGTGATTAATTGACGAACATATTTTTCATCGACCATTTCTGGTGCGAGTGTAATTTTAGCGATGACATCAGCGTTATCACACAAATAGTCAATCATCTGTGCACTTGGTTGACGAATAAATTGAGGATCATGTGTCCCTTTTTTAATGATATTGATATAAGGGCCTTCTAAATGTAATCCCAACACTTTATTTTGGTGTTTTTGCATATAAGCGCGAGTTGCTTCAATGCCTATTTTCATCAATTCATCAGAACAGGTAATTAATGTTGGTAAATAGCTAGTACAGCCTAAGCGTTCATTGGCTTTTTGCATAATCTCTAGCGTTTTTACTGTGACATTTTCCGCGGTGTCATTAAATTGTACACCGCCACAGCCATTGACTTGTAAATCAATAAAACCGGGGGAGACAATCGCACCTTGCATATCACGAGTGGCTATATCTTTTGGTAGTTGATCCTGTGGGCAAACCTGCTCAATACGTGACCCGTTAATAATAATGGCGTGATCTTCTAAACGGTCATAACCTGTATAAATAACAGCATTTGTTAAGGCAAACATACCTTTGTCTCCTAATATAAGGGAAGTCAATCTAAAAAACCGATATCAGCCAGCAAACTCTGGCTGATAAGTAAGATAGCTTAGTTTTTCCACTACTTATTGTAGGTACTTAATTTACTAAACTTAGTCTTGGTATTGCTGGCGCTCTTGCGCTTCAATTTGTTGAAAATAACGCAGTGTTTTCACGCGCAGTTCCATTGTTGCCGGATCATCACAGACTAAAATTGCTTTAGGGTGTAATTGTACGCAAGAGATAGTCCATAGATGATTAACAGCACCTTCTGTTGCCACCTGTACTGCTTGAGCCTTATTGATGCCAGTCGCTAAAATCATTAACTCTTCTGCATCTAATAATGTCCCTACACCGACAGTTAGCGCATATTTAGGCACTTTATTGATATCGTTGTCGAAGAATCGTGAATTAGCGAGACGAGTATCTTCAGTCAGTGTTTTCATCCGTGTACGAGAAGCGAGTGATGAGGCGGGTTCATTAAAAGCGATATGACCATCATTACCAACACCTCCCATAAACAGATTGATTTTGCCATAAGACTTTATTTTCGCCTCATAACGTGCACATTCTGCTTGTGGATCTGTTGCATTACCGTTTAATAAATTGATATTTTCATCTTTAATATCAATATGATTAAAAAAGTTCTCATACATAAAAGTACGATAACTTTGTGGGTGATCTGCTGGAATGCCAACATATTCGTCCATATTGAAGGTGACAACATGCTGGAAACTTACTTTACCTGCACGATGTAGTTCAATTAGCGCTTTGTACGTTGCTAATGGTGTACCACCAGTAGGTAAACCAAGAACAAAAGGACGATCGGCGCTTGGCGCAAATGCGTTAATTTTCTCAACGATATAATTAGCCGACCATTTTCCCACTTGCTGTGCCGTGGATAGGGGGATTAACCTCATAATAACCTCATAGAAAAAAGACAAATCTGACAATCAAGTTACATACTATTTCAATGCGTGATTATCAGTGACTCATCTATAACACGAATTGCTTTTCATTTTTAGTCAATGAAGACATCAATCCTTCAAAAGATATTTTTAATCATAAAATAAGCTTTCTGACTTAGCCAGCATTTAAGCTAAAAAATATCCTATATAGGTGACTTTAATCACAAATTAGCACTAATTAATTTGCGATACAAAATAATTTTTTTAGACTAAAAATGGAATTAAATAATTAACTCATCAATAAATATAAATGAGTATAAATAAGATCCCAAATAGGGGTTATCCAAGGGGGAGTGTGTGAATATTTTAAGTTATCTGCAAAAGATAGGACGGGCATTGATGGTGCCCGTTGCGACATTGCCTGCTGCAGCAATTCTGATGGGAATAGGCTACTGGATTGATCCGGTAGGCTGGGGAAACGATAATGCGCTAGCTGCTTTACTGATCAAATCAGGTGCTGCCATTATCGATAATATGTCAGTATTGTTTGCGATAGGTGTTGCTTATGGTATGTCAAAAGACAAAGACGGGGCGGCGGCCTTAACTGGCTTTGTCGGCTTTTTAGTGGTGACTACACTTTGTTCACCTGCTGCGGTATCGATGATCAAAGGTCTACCACTTGCAGAAGTGCCTGTGGCTTTTGGTAAAATAAACAACCAGTTTGTCGGTATTCTGGTTGGGGTACTTTCAGCTGAGCTGTATAACCGCTTTAGCAGTGTCGAATTACCTCGTGCATTATCATTTTTTAGTGGTCGTCGCTTAGTGCCGATCCTCACGTCATTCTTGATGATTATCGTCGCCTTTATTCTAATGTATATCTGGCCGGTAATTTACGGCGGCTTAGTGAGCTTTGGTGAAAGCATTAAAGATATGGGGGCTTTGGGCGCCGGTATTTATGCTTTCTTTAACCGCCTATTAATTCCTGTTGGTTTACACCATGCGCTGAACTCTGTGTTCTGGTTTGATGTGGCAGGTATTAATGATATTCCTAACTTCCTTGCTGGTCAGCAAGCGATTGATGCGGGCTTGGCAACGGTCGGTGTGACAGGACGTTATCAAGCAGGTTTCTTCCCAGTTATGATGTTTGGTTTACCAGGGGCAGCACTGGCTATTTATCATTGTGCGCGCAAAGAGCATAAAGCAAAAGTTGCGGGTATCATGATGGCTGGGGCATTTGCGGCATTCTTTACGGGGATCACTGAACCGCTTGAATTCTCCTTTATGTTTGTTGCTCCAGTGCTTTATGTTATTCACGCATTCTTAATGGCGATTTCTGTTTATATTGCCGCAAGTATGGAGTGGATTTCAGGCTTTGGCTTTAGTGCGGGCCTTGTGGATATGTTCTTATCTTCACGCAACCCTCTGGCGGTTAAATGGTATATGTTGATTGTGCAAGGTATCGCATTCTTCTTCATTTACTATGGTATTTTCCGTTTCACTATTACTAAATTTAACCTGAAAACACCGGGTCGTGAAGATGAAGTGGCGGGGGATGAAACCGCAGACGGCTATGATGAAGATATCAAAGCCGTCCCCACTAATAGCAAAGAAGCAGTGCAACAAGAAGCACGTCAATATATCGCTGCAGTTGGTGGCTCAGATAACTTAACTGGTATTGATGCTTGTATTACTCGTTTACGTTTAAATGTAAAAGATGCCAGTGTAGTCAACGATGCTTACGCAAAACACCTAGGTGCTTCAGGGGTTATTCGCTTAAATAAACAGAGTGTTCAAGTGATTGTGGGCACACGGGCTGAAATTGTTGCAAGTGCCATGCGTGATGTATTAGCACAAGGCCCAGTTGCCGCTTATGCTGGTAGACATACAGATAACGCGGTATCGACAGAAAAAACATCAGAAAAACAGACTAATAATGATGCCAAAGTCATTCTTGAAATGGTCGCGCCATTTGATGGTGAAGTGGTTGCATTAAAAGATGTGCCTGATGAAGCTTTCTCAAGCGGTGTCGTGGGAGATGGTCTTGCTATTAAACCCACATCAAATATTGTGATGGCACCTGCTGCCGGTACGGTAGTAAAAATCTTTGATACTAACCACGCATTTTGCATTGAAACGGATAACGGTGTTGAGATTATCGTCCATATGGGGATTGATACGGTCGCATTAGGAGGAAAAGGCTTTAAACGTCTGGTTGAAGAAGGTACAGAGGTTAAACTCGGCCAGCCTATCTTAGAGCTAGATCTTGAGTATTTAAACACTAATGCTAAATCAATGATAAGTCCGGTTATCATCAGTAATATCGATGACTTTGATAAAGTGAGTGATATTGCATCCGGTCAAGTGACGGCAAATAACACCATAATCTATAAAGTATTAAAATAAATATCATATAGATATTTAATCCTCTATAAAGAGATGGTTAAATAAGACGATAAAACGGGGAGTGTTGTCTACTTCCCGTTTTTTTATCCCTATCTTGATAAATATCTCTGCGCTCTCTTTCGCTAGGGTATTTATGAAACCTGCTTATTGGATTATAGTGGTGTTCGTTTTTTTGTATTATAAATCAATGTCATACATATCGATACTCACAATCACTCACTATTAACTCACAATTCAACGTAGCCATTACCTCTATCATCAAGGTATTTATCTGTCATTCTCATAGATTTGTGGCCAAGTATTTTCTTTGCAAACTCAGCACTTTTTTCTTCTTCATATAATCTTGCAGATAAACTTCTAATTTCATGAAATGTTGGTTTATTTTCCAAATACTCAGGTAGGGCTTCGATAAACTTACCTCTTAATGTTTTTGCTGTGGTATTGCCACAGATTTTATCTGAGTTCCTATTCATGAGATTTAAAACATCTTTAATAGAATAACCAATAGACTCAAGTCTTAATGAGAGTGGTATTGCTACTTTAGAACCTGTTTTTATTTGGGTGACATACAGCCTATCATTTTTTATATCATCCCACTTCATATTGATAATATCGCTAATGCGCTGAGCTGTAAGGGCCGCTAGTAGAAACATATGCCTATATTTGTCATTTGTGTGCTCCAAGGCGTATTTAAACTCTTCTAGCGATAACCTTGATCGCTGAACGCTTGTTTTTGGCGGCTTTGTCACGGAAACGGGATTTTCCTTTATCACACCATCCGCAATGGCTTCATTAAAAGCATCTAGCATAGTGGACCTTAGTAATTTTGCCATTGCCTTTTTAGGGTACTCTGAAATAAATGTGGCTACATCTCTTGGTGTTACATTCTCAATTGGACAGTCATTAAAGTGTAATTTGATTAACTTTATTCTTGATTCGTAATCGTAGAGCGTCTTCTCTTTTAACCCCCGGCTGTTTACCTTCCCCCTATAAGTATCAAGCCACTCATGCAATGTTACACAGTGAACATTATTAATTCTGTCAACTAATGGCTCTTTAGGTTTATAAATAGCTAAATTGGCTTGTATGGCTTCGGTTATTGCCAATGATTTGTTTGAGCCAACAGAAAATTCCTTTTTAGTTCTTACATCCCTGTAATAGTAAATCCCTTTACGCAAATACAAGTTAGGCGGTAAACCCTTGTTCTTTGCACTTCTGCTTCTGCCCATTAATTTTCTCCATTAAATATTGCGGTTCCCTTACCATTTTGTCATTTGTTAGAATTGTCCACGGCTCTAACTCATATTCTCTACCAACCTTTTCTGGAGCAGGGTATAACCTACCTTCCTTTATATAGCGAGATAATTGCCGTTGACTTCTAGGGTTAGCGAAATATTTATTATTCCATTCTGATAATGTAATTCGTTTCATTGATTATTCTCCGTATCCTTCATCATTAAAAAAACTTCCATAGCGCCACGGTATGGGTTTTTATTTACTGACATGAAGTCATAATCAAGGCAGTCAGTTGTCCATTTATTAGAATGGTACATTGGTGATAACCCTATTTTATTTTCAATAATAATCGGCATTGCGTCTGATGGGTTATTGCATGGGTCGAAAGGCGTTGCATCCATATCATCAAACAAAACTATTTCAGTGTGTTCGTATGCAATTGTGTTTAATTTAAGACTCTCAGCAACCTTTTTATTAACCTCGAAGTCAGAGAGTTCGGTGTATTTATTCATTATCATCTCCTAGTATTTCATTAATAGTATTTCTGATGTCAATTAAGTCTTGTTTTGTCACATCTATATTCCAAGATGGAGTATGTAAAACAAAGCAATCTTTTGTTGTAGGTTCAATCTCAATACAATCTTTGTAATTTTCTAAGCCAGCATAATATTTATCTTTCATTCCATACCTCTCCACAAACAACTTTAACATTCCTCACTGACATTAAATATTCAGCACGTTTATTGCATTCCGATTGCGTGTATATATCTTCCGTTACAGGTACAGTAGAACCCTGTATTAGCATGAGTAATACATATCCAATTATTTGCATGGTTGTTTAATCTAAAATAAATAGAGGGTAAATATCGTCTTTTATTTCTGGGTTTTTATTATTAAATTCTACCCATTCATTTAATACTGTCTGAGATACGGTTAAATCCAGATGCCTTTGCATTCCTGTGTGTCTGGCAAATGCTACTGGCTCTAAATCATTAATTCGTTCTATTTCATTACAAACGTCAATTATTTCTTGCCAATTGTGTTCATCAATACCTTTGCCTGAGTTTATTTTATTTTTTAAATGTTTTGCTATTTCTAATATATTCTTATTCATTTTTTATTTTCACTCCGTTATCTAATAATGAAATTTCACATGCTGATATTCCACTATTATATCCATCAGTGAAAAAATCATAATTTCCTTTATTCTTTTCTCTTTCTGGTAGGTCTAATACGAGTGAGTCGCGTGATGCTTGCCATACATCGAATAGATTTATCGTTGATGATTTATTCTTACTGCGCCACTCTTCAAACTGCTGTCTTGATTTATCCATGCCTGCTCCTGAATTTTAGGTATAAAAAACCCTGCTAGTGCAGGGCCATATGCTATAATGAGTCAATTTCTATCTCTAGTCTTTCTAAACTTTGAGTAAATTGATTACAACTACTTATAACTGATTCTAGAGTATCATTCAGTGATTCAATTGGTTTTTTATCTATTAATCTATGACCAAGCAATATTGAGTCAAATAGCGTATTATAAGAACATATAATATGTTTTTGAAAAATCTCTATAACATCAGATGGTAGGTGCTCGCTACATAATATTAATGACTCCTCTAATTTTTCTGTGTTTATTTTATATATTCCATATGTTTTTGGATTTACTCCTTTTATGTGTTTTATTGATTGGTTGTTTAAATCTACTAATATGAAATCCACAAAATTAGTGGCTGTAACATTTACTTCATCCTTCCTTCTTTTTATTTCTTTTGATAATTCAAGCAAATCAGATATTATATTCAAGTTAACATCAGAATGATGCTTTAGCCTTATCTTTAAGTTTTTTATTTTCTCTTTTTTATTATTGTTCTTTTGCCAGATATAAACGAAGATAGTTGCTAAAATACTAAATGAAGATAAAACGCTAGCCCCAATAACAACCCAATCAACCAAATCTCTGCTATTCATACCACCTCCTTATTTAAAGCAGAAATCATACTCACATCCATGTGACTAATCCACACCTAAGAGACTGAATCAATACATATGTGGCGTTACTTTCATTGCATCCCTGCGAGTTAAATTAAGCTGCGTTTTCCCAGCCTGAAATGGCAAATCTACCTATCTTATTGTGATACCATTGGGTTCCGCGTTGCTCTGCTTCATTCATCATTTGATGAAGTGATTGCTTGAAAGTTTCTTCATGCACCACTGACATTTGAGTTACTTGTCCACTTGGTGCGATATGTGGAACTTTTTTGTTAGGCACAGCCCAAGCCATAACAAGTTGACGGCATTTGGCATCACTTAATCCATAAGTGGCTTTTAGGTAGCTGTATCCCTGATAACCTACAGGGATAGTACCTTGCTCCATTTGTTCAATTTTCTGTTCAACGCAGTTAAGACGCCTTTCCTGCTCTACATTGACTTGCGCCATAGCGGCGATTAACTCAGCTTGTGACATTTGCGGTGGATTAGACAATGTTTTAAGTTTTTCAAGAACCGAGCGACGAACCGCTTTTGATTCTCTCATACCAACCAACATTAGCTGATCCATGTTTAAATCATAAGCTCTAACTTCGTTTCCATAGCGGTAAAAAGTTTTTACCGCTGGTAAATCATCCAATTCATCCTCTATTCGTTTAACAAAATGAGCATTTTTAACCTCTGCTTCACCACAAGACACTCTGGCAGGGTTTATTATATTATTAAGAAAATCTAAACTGCTCATGGTGATTTCTTTTTCAACGTTAATTAAATTTTGCATATAAAAATCCCTCGCTGGTTAAAACGATGCTAAAAGCCCTGAATTAACAGGGCTGAGATTGATTAGTGGTGACGCGGCAGTTGACGGTTCGTCAGCTTAGAGTTTAAATCTTGCTGTAGGTATTTAACGAATACATAGCCGTCTTGGAATCTGTCATACAGGCGACCATAAACAGGTGAGTTGAGCGTTTTTAATGCAGGGCGTAATTCTTCTTTCCAAATCTGATAAATGGCTTCGTAGTGTTTGGCGAGAGCATTTATGTTGTAGGCATCTCGTTCTTCTTGAGTAACGCATGAGGTTATTCTATTCCCGTACAGTTCAGCTTCCATACGGTTAAATTCGGCAATGTAGGCTTCTTTGAATTGAGCCGCTTTCTTGCCTGTGAATCCCATAACCAAAAAGACAAATCCGTCTTTAGTCATCTGGTAGTAAACAATTTCACGCTTTGCTCCACTGCCAATTGGTTTGTTTTTGACCATTCGCGAAAAGTTGCGGATGGTAAATTCTTTTGAGCAATCAAGTGATTCGAGCTTTTGAACGACATGATGATGCTGTTTGCCAAAGTAAATGGCTACATTTTCCGTAGTTGTGATTGCTTTCCCATTTTGGATGGTAACGGTTGGTGATAATACGGAGATTTGAGTATTCATATTTATGTCCTTACGATATTTTTGATTACCCCTTTTGAGAGGGCGGTCGGGCGCTCAAAACCGTCGTAAGTCGGCGGGCATATTCCCATCACTGGTATTGTATTAGCCGCACGCCCGACCATATCAAAATACTATGGACATAAAAAATCCGCATGACTATCGGGTGCGGTATCCGCTTACGAAGGTGTTTTGAGCACCTACGAGCAATCTACAGCAACCCGTTGAGTTCGTCAAGTTTCTACCTCCTGTTTGCATCCTTGCACTGAGTAATGGTCATATTCTTTGGTTAAATCACATAAATAGCGTGGCGTGGGTAGGGGAGTCCGATAGGGGCGAAGGGGATATCATCCTCAAAATCCATCGGAGGCTCACTTTGTGGTGTTTGATTACTCGATGCTTGTTTTTGCGCTTGCGGTTGCTGAGGTTGTCCCCATCCTTGATTCTGCTGTGACTTCTGGCTTCCTGCCTGATTACCACCGTTACCGCCTAACATCTGCATAGAACCGCCGACATTAACTACCACTTCCGTTGTGTATCGGTCTTGCCCGCTTTGGTCTTGCCATTTTCTGGTTTGCAGAGAACCTTCGATATATACTTGACTTCCTTTTCTCAGATATTCACCTGCAATTTCTGCTAATTTGCCGAAGATGCACACTCGATGCCACTCGGTTTTTTCTTTCATCTCACCGGTTTGTTTATCACGCCACGATTCCGATGTGGCTAGTGTGAGATTAGCGATTGCGCCACCTGATGGCATATAGCGGATTTCTGGATCCTGCCCCAAGTGACCAATGAGAATACATTTATTCACGCCTTTACTTGCCATCAGTACCTACCTCTTGTTTGGTTAGTTCTTCTTTTCTTAGCTCATACACTTTTTGAGCCTCCGCTTGTTCAGGTGTATCTCTAAGTGCTTTGTATGCTTCACTAAAGGCGATTTTTAACTCATCCATGTTTTGTGCTTCCGTTGCAATGCTCGTAAAGTGAGCTAGATCTATCTCTGCTTTAGTGCGTCCATCATTAAGCCAATCCATTAGCTTTTTACCTGTTAATTCATTTAACTGAGTAACTTCGGCGTTGCTGAACAATCCTGTTCTATCCTTGCTTGCCATTGCCGTGTGAGTTTCGTGATTTAGGTCTAGTACAGTCGTAAACTCATACTCAACCCCGTCACGCTGCTCTGATTTCATGCCAAGTTTATCTACGCCTTTCTTACCATTGCTTTTATCGACCTGAGCAGTTTCCGTTTTACTTCTCATCGTTGCGATAATATGCAGGTCAGACCGTAGTATCGCGTCGAGAAATGCATTGTGACGTGGTGTTATTTCGCTCCATGCTGACCACGTATTGCCTCGATACTTGGCTTTTGCTAACACATCGAGTAATTCTAGACATCCGCCTGTTCCACTCCATTCGTGAGTAATACTGTCGATTATCAAATTATCGTAGCCAGCTTCCTGCGCAACCCCGATAGCTTCAATAAATCGCTCTGGTGTGAATGGTGGATCTAACTCCAATACGTCAAAATTAAAACGGTCAGAGTAAAGAGAAGCACTTCCTTTTTCCGTATCAATCAATGCCGTTTTTCCGCCAAGTCCTTTGGCTATTTCCAGTGCTCCATAGGTTTTACCTGAGCCACTAGGCCCTGTTAAAGCGAGCCTTAATTTTGCTTTTTTTCGCATTGCCTTGGCGAATTTCATACTAATCTCCTAAGTATTGACCTTGACGTCGATCGCTTCCGTAGTAATCGACTTCAAACTTATTACTCGGTGCAGAATTCCTTTCCGCATCACGTAATGCCTGAATATGAGCAGGTAGAGGAGGGTGATTTTTCGATGCGTCCAAGTTCATGTGTAGCAGTTCCATTGCTAATCGTTTTTCCCTGTCTGGCGCACTCGTATTTGGCAAACACCCCTCAATCATTGCAATAGCTTGAGCCAGAGCTTCCTCTCTGTTTTTTGCTAATGACGGTGATGTTAATTGGGGGTATTTATCGGTAGGGTATGAGTTAGAAACGTTCATTGAAAATCTCCTGAAAAGTCCTTGAGAGGCATAGACAATCCTTGTCGTCCTAACACTTCCGTTTGATACATAAATTCATCGTGTTCGCGTTCCTGCGATTCTTTACGCTTCCTGCGTAATTCTTCTAGCCATTGTTGATGCTGAGTCACGCAACCCTCCTTAGCAGATTCATCTTAGAAACAGGTGCATCCTTGCTTGCTTCATTGACAATCCTGTCAATCTCTTCCTTGTCGAACTGCATAATCCATTGCAGAGCTTCAACTGGGTCGATTTCCGTTAATTTAGCCAACTCACTGAAACTTCCTGTCTCAATACTAAGCTTGCTACTTTCGTCAAATTCCATGACTGTTTTATCGTGAATTACCCGAGTTCCGTTCGAGTAGCTGTATGAAATTTTCATAGCTACCTCAACTTACAAATGTCGGTATTACGCCAACGGTTGTCACAATGACCACAGCTAAACTGAATAACCATGGGTTTGTACGCTTATTTTTACGTGCTTGAGGCGTAGTGATACGCACCGCCATGCAATCACGCATAGCGCTGTAATAGTTAGTTTTCATGGTGACCCCGTTAGATGAGAGATAAGGCGGTTATCTGGTGTTGGCGAAGTGAAGGTGTATTAATTTATTTTTAATGATTTGAATTTTATTAGTGTGTTTTTTTATTGAGTAATGTATTTATAATCGCTTTTTCAAATGATGATTTAATTGAATTTTCTCCAACTAAATTATCTGAGAAGTTATTTAGTAATAATTCTAATTCTGGAGTTTCTTCATGAACGTATATTTTTGTTTTTACTTTAACATGTGGTGATTTAATTCCATGTTCTAAAGTTAATTTTACGTTAATAACGACACTGGTTTTTTGTTTCATCATTTTTATTTCCTTTTAATGAATATAATTAATTACGAAATGTCTTGTTTATATATCTAAATATAGGGTGGGTTACTGCTGAACGAGGGATGTCATACTCCCTCCGTTATTAACTAAACACGATGCTAATCATCAAGTTTGAGTTTTTGAATTAAGTTACTCACCGCGGTATCTACTGCTTCCTGATCGATGGTGTCGAATAGCTTGTTGCGTGCTTCTTCCGCTTTATCAAAGCTTTCCTCGTCATCGTCGTCGTAATCTATCCATAATCCAAAGTCGACATCGAAAATCTTCTCAGGCCAGCAATACTGCACTCCGACTTTTTGCTTATCGGCGTCATGAGCTTTCTTGATTAGAATCTGACGTCCATGTGACTCAAATTCCTTAAACCATATTTCCATCTCTATTTCCTATCTATTAATCAACTCGCCACAGCCCACCTTGATGGACTGTAATTAGTTAACTGTGCCTGCTTTTAACCACGTCAGGCGAGGTGGTTCCTTACTTTCCACAGTCAAGGAAAATTGATATATTGGTTATTCCACAGTCAATATAGGAATGTTTTATGTCAGATGTAGTAATTGATCCAAAAGAAAACCCTGAATTAGCGGCTCAGCAATTAGTTATAGAATTGATTAAGGCTGAAAAAACAGCCATGATTAATGGAGCGGCGTCAAGATCAACAGTTGAGTCGATCATATTTGCTCACCAAAGTTTTACTAATTACTTTAAAAAACTTAAAGATAATTAATTGTCTTGATATAGCTTTATAAAAGCCACTGCCACAGAGCGAGCAAGTTCTTCTGCTTGCTCTTTATCTGGATTGTTATTGGTTATTAAACATGCCAATGTTTGGCTTGCAATCTCTTGAATTTTTACTGGTAAATCTTCAAATTTCATCTTACTTCTCCTATTTATCTCGACATAATATGTCACCTTAAATCTTATTGTTGTTTAGATGACATACTTCCATTCGTAATGGTTGCCTGAACTGTCTTAACCTCCTCAGACGGCAGAGGTCTATTACTCCCCAGTAATAAATCAGATATAATTAAGTTTCCCCAGTGATAGAAAGGATTAAATCAATGTCTAAAAAGGTTATTACCGAACACAACCCAGTAGAAAGAGTTGCTTTCGATATGGCGCTGGCTTTAGCAGCTAAACAGGATTCAATTAAAACACCTGAGCAATTAATGGCTGAAATTGAAGCGCTTTATCCTGAGTGTTTAGAAGTTGCTAAAAAGCAGTACGAAAAAGAAACTCCGCCTCCGGTTAGTTTTTTTACAAAAAAACGTTAAGTATCTAATGCTGCGAGAGTTGTATTTAGTATGGCTCTTGCTACTGTATTTGAGTCGAAGTTATCATTATTGGAGTAGGGTTCAATTTCTTTTTCGTTATTTTCCCCTATCTAGCCGTAACACCGAACTCACTGCTCGGTTGTTTTGTTTTAACTCCTGAAAATATTAATACGTCTGGTAAACAACAGTTATCAGGTGATGATTGATACTTAGGTTCAATACTTCTAGTCACAGGAATGTGGCTTAGCGATAGTGTCTTTTCAACTCGGTTTAATTTTTTAGTTTCTAGTTGAAATATTGAGTTTAGTTGCATCTCAATATCTTTAATTGCAATGGCTTCGACTTTCCGTCTGGCGTGACGTCTATTTGCAGAGTTACCACGTAAAAAGTCTGGTTTGCGTGATTTCTTCACTTTTATAGTTGCCATATATCCTCCAAACAGTTGGCTTTAGTGATTGGTGATAAAATAATGAAACACCAATCCGAAAACTTTCTGAGAAGGTTGACGCTTTATCAGCGTCGCCTTTCTGATAGCTAATACACAGCTTGCTACCATCGTTGTTAAAGAACATCAACGTGCTGTGTTCCGTTGATGGATAGTATATTCACAAATTGTGATTTTAATGTCAACCACAAAATGTGTTTATTTATTTGTTTTTAAATTAAGTCGATGATTTGAAATATAAAATAAATGGTAAATAAACACGGAATGTGTTGTTTGTCACATAAGATTGGAATGGAGATCACCTCTTTGGAGGGGAGAGGGTACAAAAAAGCCCTCGCGGGGAGGGCTGAGGGTCATTCTTAATGGTGTTAATTATTTCTAGGTTGAAAATATGCCGATGGGGAGCATTTGAGATTGAACGAAGGTGTAACTAACAACCCCATATCATCAAGATCACGAATCATTTTTACTTGTCTTTCATTTATTTCTTTATTTCTTATAGAAATGACATTTGTAATGATTTTTGAGTTAGTAGCCTTATTCATTTTCTATCTCCAGTTGTGGGTCTTCTTCATCTAAAAATGGTGTTGACCCTATGACAACTATTTCTTGATTTGATTTCATTGCAAATTGAAGTAATAAATTATGGATATCAATAACTTCAGCTGAGAAATCCTCATCGCCTGAGTAATCTTCAACTTTTAACTTTAAAGTATCAATTATAGTTTTAATGCCAATTGATCTACCATGTGAGTGCCATCGTTTATTATCAGATAATAGTATAGCTATTTCTTCCGCTCTATCCATTTTATCCTGTAAACTAACGACTTCACCTGAACTCTCTTTATAATTCCATTCTTTAAATTTATAATCAACAAGCCACTTTTTCAAGAGTTCTTTTGATAATTCTCTTGCTTCCTCATATCTTCGAAGTTCGGCAAGGTCTAAACGGTTAAGCATCATTAACTCTGCTTGAGTAACAACCCCTTGTTCGGATTTTTTTATAATCTCTTCTACTTTATCTAAATAACCTAATGCTGGAACCCATTTATCATCTGGGTTGGCTACTTGTGGGTCTATGGGGCCTAGCGATGACGCATAATCCATATAAATTCTATCACCTGACATGCACCATATTGTTCCAGCTGACATAGCAAAGTCAGGAACTATAAAATATACCTCGTCGTAGAAATATCTTGTTATTTCTACCAGTTTTTCAACTGATTCTACACTCCCACCTGTCGTCTGAAGTAGAATTACCAGTTTTTTTACTCTCCTTTTTTGGGCTGCTTTACCAAGAAAAGATACTGTTGGTTGGAATGCATGTTTAGACCAAAAATTTATTCCACCATAATAAGACACAATATCAGCATCAGGAAAGTGTTTTTCCTTAAACTTATCAATGTTATATGTTATAAATCCTTGCAGCGCATTATCTAAATTTTGCATAAAATTATCCATGTATTTAAATCATATTACGTTTTTATTCCCCACACCCTAAAACGTGTCGTCAGGCCATTGTGATTTGATTACCTTACCTATGATTGTGCAATTCCCGTTAATAGGGATCAGATCGAAGCGAGGGTTTAATGGCTCTAGATACTCAATTCCACCATCTCTAATCAATCGTTTGAATGTGAATTCATCATTCAGTAAACGCGCGACGCAAAAATCTCCGAACTCAACTTCTTCCTCTGGATCAACCAAGATAAGCATTCCTTCTGGAAAGCTTGGCTTGCCTCCTGGTGGTGCTGTCATTGATTGACCTTCAACTTCTAACCAGAAAGAACGTTCACTAGCTTTCTTAGCTGTAGGTATCCACGACACAGCATCTTTCTGGGTGTATGAGTTAAATTCTGTTGAGAAAGCGCCGGCCTGTACCTTTGTGAATAGAGGGTATTCATAATTTTTGATCACTTGCTCACTTTGACTGCCAAACATTAATTCGGCAGGTGATATACCAAGAGCTTCGCTTATAACAATCGCATCATCAGCGCTAATCTTGCGCTCTCCAAGCTCATAGTTTCCTATTCTGGACGCAGCAGAGTAGCCGCACAATTTAGCTAATTGAGCTTGACTTAGCCCTCTTGATTCACGAATGGATTTTAACCTTTCGCCAATAACTTCATTTACTTTTTTCATGTATACCTTTTAACACAAACCGTGATAAATGTATTTAAACGTTTTGTGATTGACAGTTAATCACATATTGTGTGTAATATTGGAATAAACAAGGAGGATACACACATGAACAATATCGCAGAACAGCGAAAAAAACTGGGAATTTCTCAAGCTGTTTTAGCTTCATCAATAGGATGGGGGCAGTCACGAATTGCTAACTATGAGTTAAACATTAGAACTCCTAGCTTAAATGACTGCCGAGCTATTGTTGAAGCATTACAAAAATTAGGGGCAAATTGTTCTTTAGACGACGTTTTCCCTCCAAAAGTAGCTTGATTTCACCACGTTCTTTAACAACCGCAGGGTTCTTGACTGCTACGGAGTCGCTGATAAAGCGACAACTCTTCCCCCAATATCAACTCATACGGAATGAGTCACGGATCATTATTGTCCCTTAGTTAACTCATAAGGACTTTAAACAATGGAATGCGCAAATACACGCAAACAATTCAATCAATTTATCTCTAACCACCTAATAGCTTCAGCATTACAAGCATTGAGAAATAAAACTCAGTCTGCCGTGGCTAGAACGTTAGGTGTTCATGATTCAACTATCCTACGTCGAACTGAAAAATATCCTGAAATATGCGAAACGCTTGTCGCATCGGGAATTATTGATTTTGTGATGGAAGGAGAACGAAAAATCTCAGAAGAAGAGTACCGATTTTTGTGGAAACAAATGGGTGAACTTTCTCAAATGAAAATAAAAGAAAACGCCTCGATTGCGGCAACAAACGAGGCGTGTTGTTCAATGGAATTCACCATTTAACGTACAAATATACTGTATCAATATCCAGTTTTTATCACAAGGGGAAACTTCAGTTTCCCTTTTTTGATACAGCTTTGGAATGGAGAAATTATACCATGAGACAAAGAATAAATCATGAATTTAATGGCTGTGATGAGCATAAAAACATCATGAGAAATAGGCTATTACAAGAAATAACCCCACTGGGTTGTCAGCGTTTAAAGGAAGCATTGAAAGACGCAAAATTAAGGAAAGCACATCGGGATAAGTTATTAGGAGAGCGAAAATGAGTATGCTTCTAATGGCAAAAGCCATGCAATTACAGGTGGGGAGTACAGCACAAAAAATGGTGCTACTGAAACTTGCTGATAATGCCAATGATAAAGGTGAGTGCTTTCCTTCTTATGAGACTATTGCACGTCATTGCGAAATTAGCCGTCAAAGTGCGATAAACCACATTAAAAGTTTATGTAAAAAAGGGTTTGTTCGTAAAGTTACGCGAAAAACAGATAAGGGACATACTTCCAATTTATATATTTTAGATTTGGAGGCTAAATCTCTTGATGACGGTAGTCAAAATACAGTACCACCTAGTCAAAATTCTGTACCAGAGGTAGTCAAAGAATTTGACCACGGTAGTCAAACTGTTGGACTAGGGGGTAGTCAAAAAATTTTACCCAGAACCAGTCAGTCTTTTAACCAGTCAATTAACCCTAAAAAATTATCGTCTGACGACTCGAAACCTGCAAAGCAGATTTCAATTAATCGACAAGCTAAAATTCCTTATCAGGAAATCATGCAAGCCTTCAACGAATCGGTAGGGGATAGATTACCCAATGCCGAATCACTGAATGACAAACGCAAACGAGCAATATCCAAATTCCTGAAAGAGCTCAAAGAACCCACAGTTGAATCAGCTAAAAATTATTTTGATTATTTTATGGAAACGGCGAGTGCTTGGTATTTTGGCGAAAATAATCGGGGTTGGCGAGCGAATTTTGATTATTTACTCAGACCTGAAACGGTACTCAAAACAAGGGAAGGAGCACTGTGATGAACCAAGTTCCGAATAATTTAATGGCGGAACAAAATGTTATTGGAGGACTACTGCTTGACCCGCAAAGTGATAATGCGCAATCAATTTTTTCACTGCTAAAACCTGAAGATTTTTATGCCCGACACCATCAAATTATTTATCTCACCCTGCGAGAAATGTATACCCAACGTATGCCAATAGACATCATGACGGTGACGGATTGTCTGGAGTCAAAAGGCCGAATTAATCAATCAGGTGGTTTTGCCTATCTTGCTGAGATGGCAAGAGAAACACCGAGTATTGCTAACATTATGGCTTATGCGAAAAAAATCCGAGAGTGTTCCGCACAGCGTTTTGTTATCGAAAAGACGGTTGAAATTCAAAAGCTCATGATGGCGCCAAGTGAGTTAGGTTTTACAGATAAAATTGAACAAGCACAACGCTTGCTTGATGAAGCTACTTCGTTTGGAAAAATGGGGAGAAAAACAGGGTTACGCCGAATTGATGATGTGCTGGATGATGTTTTTACCGACATTTGTGATCGACAAGATAACCCAGAGAAACATCGAGGATTAAAAACGGGATTTAAAGATTTTGACCGTCTATTAAGCCCGAAACAGATTGTCATAGGCTCACTGTTCGTGATTGGTGCTCGTCCAAAGATGGGAAAAACAACCGTTCTCACTGAAATGGCAAAAAATGTCTCACAACAAGGTAAGCCTGTATTACTGTTCAGCATGGAAATGACGGATAAACAGCTTGTTGAACGGACACTAGCCCAACAAACCCAGATTAATTCAGATAAATTTTACCAAAAGTTAGAAGAGCATGAATGGGATAGGCTTTGCAATGCCATCGGTCGCCTTAAAGATGAGCCCAATATTTGGGTGGATGATACACCAGGTATGTCCTTACAGCATATTCGCTCTGAAAGTCGGAAAATTAAACGCAAAGTCGGTGATATTGGGTTCATTGGTGTCGATTACCTCACGCTGATGCAAGCGGGAAAAGCTGACCGTAATGACATTGCCTATGGTGAAATCACTAAGGGGCTAAAAATATTAGCAAAAGAGCTCAATACGGTGGTTGTGTTGCTTGTACAACTGAATCGAGGATTGGAAAACAGAGCTGATAAACGCCCCGTACCAAGTGATTCAAGAGACACAGGACAAATCGAGCAAGATTGTGATTATTGGTTAGGCATTTATCGTGATGCGGTGTACCACGATAATGCAGATGAAACGCTGACCGAGATGATTTTAAGGCTCAATCGGCACGGTAAAACAGGCACGGTGTATGTTGACCAACAAGGATTGAGTATTACACCAGTTGATCAATATATGGCTGCTTATCGCGCTCAACCGAAACGAGAGCCTAAAAGGTATTGTGAAAAATCGTTTTAACTCATGAAAGTAAAAAGGAGACCTCGTGACAGATGATATCTGTCTCCATAAATCCAATCTCAACAGTATTTTCAAAGTGCTCTCCGAAATCGTGACAACAGGTAAACGCTATCGCATCAAAATCACCGAGTGGCGTGATTTAAGAACCATACCCATGAATAAAACATGGCGTATGTGGATGGAAACCACAGGCGAGTGGTTACGTGCACGTGGCGTTGTTATCGATATTAAAAATGGTGTCGGTGAAATCGTTTTATCAAAGCCCATTACTAATGAGGAAACGCATGAATATTTCGTTGGACACTGGTTAGGGCGCAATGAAAACGGTGAGCGTGAAGAAACCAGCAAGATGGATAAAGCAAGGATGCTTTACATGATGGAGAAACATGAACAATGGTGCATTGAGAAGGGAATTCCGATCATCATTCCTCGTAACTCTGAATATATGAGTTTGAAAAGAAAGCAAGAAGAATAGGAAATAGTGATGATTATTTCAGTTAATAACATGATCGTTTTTATTTTAAAGTGATAAAAAATAGTAATCAGGAGGCTCATGATGAATTTACGCAATGAGGCAAAAGGGCGTGAATGTCAGATTAGAATACCTTCAGTTTGTAATGGTAACTCTGAAACGGTTGTTTTAGCCCATTACAGAATGTCAGGTCTTTGTGGCGTCGGAATAAAATCGCATGACTTATTTGGCGCTTGGGCTTGTAGTGCATGTCACGATGAAGTTGATAGACGAACACGATTTACGGATATGGAGTATGCAAAACAATGTCATCTAGAAGGTGTTTTGAGAACGCAAGCCATATTGATCCAAGAAGGGAAGTTGAACGTGTGAAGGTCTTTAATATCGAACCAGTACCTAAACCAAGGATGACTCAGGCTGATAAATGGAAAAAACGTCCCCCAGTTTTAAAGTATTTTGCGTTTAAGGACGAAGTAAAGTTAAACAAAATCACCCTACCTGAATCACATTACCACATTACATTCATTCTACCCATGCCGAAGAGTTGGAGTAAAACTAAACGCTCCGAAATGAACGGTAAACCCCATCAACAAAAACCGGATAAAGATAATCTCGAAAAAGCATTACTTGATGCTATTTTTGACGATGATTCACGTGTATGGGATGGGCGGGTAACAAAAGTGTGGGGAAAAAGGGGGCAGATAATTATCCAAGAGGTGCGATAGTGAATATTGAGTGGATACGCGAGCGAGTAAGTACAGCGTTGATGAATGTTTGTATTATAGAAAATGGGCCGTTAAGTGCCATGGAGGAACAAGCAATACTTGTAACCGATAGGTTTAAAAGAAACCCAATACGCTATGCGGGTGAAAGAAAGTCTCGATACAGACTCCCCTCACATCCACTCAAAATTAAGCAAAAACATGCCAAAGGAAAATCAAAACCATTAATTAATGAAGTTACTTATCGCACTTCATCATGGCGCAGAGGTATTCATCAATTGCCTAACGAAATGCGCTTATGGTTACTCTATTGCTATGGTGATTATCAATATTATCGTGAGCAAATACTCATTGTTCCCTATATTTGGCATGAGTTTCAGCGATTAAATAGTAAAAAAAGGATAACGAAAAAAGTTAAGCAACGACTTCAATCTCTTACCTTACTAGCCATTCAGGCGGTAAAAGCAGAAATTAATCAAACAGCAAAAAAATATACGGATGTTAAGCTTGCTGAATTGTTGGGCGTCAGTGCTGATGCTTGGCGAAAGAGCTATAAACTGTATTGGATTTGTTTATTAGATTGTTGCTATCAATTAGATAGAGATTCGCT
>NZ_CAWQOK010000069.1:0-20797 GCF_963896075.1 Proteus sp. G4415 | reverse complement strand
TGGACGGAACGTAAAAGCTAAATCTGGTTTAAACCGCGCAATACTGGAGCAGGGCTGGTATGAAATGCGCCGTCAGCTTGAGTACAAGCAGCTCTGGCGAGGAGGTCAGGTAGTGGCAATACCACCAGCCTACACCAGTCAGAAGTGCGCTTGCTGTGGTCATACAGCAAAGGAAAACCGCCAGTCACAAAGTCAATTCGAGTGCCTTGAATGTGGATATACAGCGAATGCTGATATCAACGGGGCACGTAACATTTTAGCGGCAGGACATGCCGTGCTTGCCAGTGGAGGGAGGGTGCAGTCAGACCGCCCGTCGAAGCAGGAACCCGCCGAGGTGATTCAGACATCAGTCTGAACGCAGTAGGGATCCACGTCCTTTAGGGCGTGGAGGATGTCAAGAAGCTCAGAAAAAGCAGCGAAAGCATGATATTAAACTGATCAAGTCATAAAAGAAGGGGGCTAATGCTACCTTTATTATTTGTCGTGGGCAAAAAAAAGCCCACAGAGGCTGTGGGCAAGGAATGAAAATAAAAAGAGGGTATTTGGATCAGATGTCTATATTAAAGTCTATTATTTGAAGATTTTAAAACGAGCGTCATCTTCAATATAATTTTTCTCACTTGCTTCTTGTTCGATAGAGCCAAAGACCATTTGTGCTCTTAATTTCCAATGGCGAGGAATATCCCAAGTTGCGTGAACTTCATCATCAATAATTGGATTGTAGTGTTGCAGTGATGCCCCTACATTTTCAGCCGCAAGTGCAGTCCAGACAGAAAGCTGAGCCATACCACTGGCTTGCTCTGACCAAACAGGAAAGTTTTCAGCATACAGTGGGAACTGCTCTTGAAGCCCTTTAACGATATCAGTATCTTCAAAATAAAGGATGGAGCCTGCACCGGCAGCAAAGCTATTAATTTTGGCTTCTGTTGCGCTAAATGCACCCGCAGGGACTAATTTTTTCAGAGTATCTTTAACGATATTCCATAATTTCTGGTGTTGTTCACCAAATAAAACGACAACACGAGAAGTTTGTGAGTTAAATGCGCTAGGGCTTTCTTTAACCGCTTCTTTGATGATCGTAGCAACTCTGTCTTCGCTAATAGGCAGTTGATTACCTAAATGATAAATTGTTCTACGTTTTTTCATTAATTCTGTGAATGCGTTAGACATGCTTATCTCCTTGATAAATATAAGCGTTTAAAGCTGTTTAGCCTGAGCTAATCTATGCACATACTATAGACGCTGTGGGTGATTTATTGATATCTAAAAATTTTAACCACTTACATCAAATTATTAGAGCTAGTCTTTAACTGATTGATTTTCATTGCTCTTATTACCATATCTAAACTCTGGTGCTAGCTGACTTATTCCTAAACCCCCCGCTTTTTTCACTTTTATTTGTACCGGAATACGCTCTTTCATCGCTTCAACATGACTGATCACACCAATAATTTTGCCAGAAGCATTAAGGCTATCTAAGGCATCTAAAGCAATATCTAGTGTATCAGGATCGAGAGTGCCAAAGCCTTCATCTAAAAAGAGTGACTCAATTTGCGTCTTATTACTGACTAAATCAGATAACGCTAAGGCAAGGGATAAGCTGACTAAAAAACTTTCTCCACCAGAAAGTGTACGTGTATCGCGTAGAGCATCTGCTTGCCATGTATCGGCAATCTGTAATTCAAGGCTACCTGTCGTTTTGCGTTGTAAAAAGTAACGACCATGTAGTTTTTCTAAGCGACGATTAGCCAGATAGATAAGATGGTCGAGGGTTAACCCTTGGGCAAAGCGACTAAATTTATCACCAGATGCAGAGCCAACTAACTCATTTAAATAACTCCAATCATCATAATGCGCTTGCTGTTTGGCTATTTGCGCTAATAGTGTTTGTTGCTCTATCCGTTTTTCATCATCTTGGCGTAATTGTATTTGCAGACTAAATAGTGTTTCTTGCAATGCGTTATGTTGCTTTGCTAAGTCGTCTAAATGGATATTACATTGCTCAGCAGTACATTGGGTTGAGAGTAATGGTTGTTGTAATAAATGTTGTTGATAGGCTTTTTCTTGGGTCTCAAGGCGCGTTTTTTCTTGTAAAAGTTTATCAAGTCGCTGTTTTTGCTGCTCTTGCAGACGTGTCCTTTCCTCTACCGATAATAGAGAGGCTAAAAAGTCATTTTCATCGGCAAAAAGACTCTCTTTTAACGCGTGTTGATAGTGTTCAGTGGCTTGTTGTGCTTGTGTTATTGCTCGTTGTAGGGCTTTTTCACTCTCTTGATATTGGCCAATTAATTGATTAAGTCGGTTTTCGAGTTGGTTTTTTTCTTGAGTATATTGCTCAATCTGGGTTTGTAAAAATTGGCTATGTTTATCAAGTTCACTACGTACCTGCTCTACAGATTGTGAACCAAATAAGGCTTGTCGTTGATCCTGCCATTGTGTTTGTTGGTGCTGTTGTTGGCTTAATTTTGCTAATAGCGCCTCAAGTTCAGCCTGTTTTTCTGCTAAATAACGTTTTTTTTCATTTTGCGTCACTTGCTGTTCACGTAGGCTTTGTTGTAATAGCTGAAGCTCTTTTAACTGACTTTGATATTGCTGGTGCTCTTGTTGACGAGCCGCCAACCATGGCGTGAACTGCTCAAATTCAGGGAGTGTATAGCCTTGTTTTTCAATCGCTGACTGAATATGTTGTGCTAATTGTTGTTGCTGTTGGTGCAAGTGCTCGCTTTGTTGCTGATAGGTTTTGATTGTTTTTTGCAAATAATCTAAATCATTTTGCTGTTGCTTAACCGATTGTTGTTGTTGATTAAATTGCTCTTTTGCATTGAGAAAATGCGTATTCTTTTGATGTGTTTGGGCTTCTAATTGCTGATAACTGTCAAGTTTTTCTGTGAGAATAAGCTCTTGCTGATTTAATGATTGTTCTAATGTCAGTAAGTTATCTGCATCATCAACTAACGGTAAATGGTGTGCTTGTGCTAACGTCTGCCACTGTTGGGTCAGTACGCTATTCTCTTGGGTTAACTGAGCGATATTGTCACTCAAGGTGCTATTTTGTGAGCCATAGTTTACCCGTTGGGTTCGCTGTTCGGCTAAGGTGATGGTGAGTGAATGCACCTGCTGTTGTAATGCTTCTAAACGTAGCTTTGTCTCATCTGGTTTGATGTCATGATAGGTTTCTACATAAGGATGTTGTGTTGAGCCACATAGAGGACAAGGTTTATCTTTCAGTAAACGTGCACGCTCTTGCTCATATTCGGCGACTTTTTGTAGCAAAAGATAGTTGTCATTTAAATCTTTAAGATGTTGTGCTTTCTCTTTTAGTGCCAGATCATTTTCTGCAATCGTTTGGGTTAGAGCCGCTATTTTTTGCTGATTTTCACTCAATGTAGTTTGATAATGTTGCTGCTCTTTGCCATTACGTTGTAATTGAGTGTGTAAATTTATAATTTTTGCCAATGCATTTTTTTGCAGATTAATTTGTTGTAATCGCGGTTTTATTTCATCGGGTTTGTCTGCTTTTTGACGCGCTTCCAATTGTGTTTGATAAGATTGTAGTTGCTGTTGCTGTAAATTAAGTTGCTCTTGTTGGGTGGCTAATGTTTGGGTAGCTTGTTGTAATGCTTTTTCCAAACTTATGACTTTTCCCTGCTCTGCTGTTTCTCGTTTTTGGTTGGCAAGATATTGGTTTGATATTTCATTATATTGCTGAAAATAGTGTTGCCATAAGGGTAGATTTTCCGCAAGTTGTGCATGATAGGCGTGTTGTGTTAAGTCGTTATTTAATTGATTAACTTGTTGTTGTGTGGTGATTAATTTTTTCTCGGCTAACTGAGAATGTTGCAGATATTCAGCGCATATTTTTTCTAATTTATGCTTGTGTTGGTTATTAGTACTAATTTCTTGTTGTAACAGCACCAATTGATTATCTAAAGGCAGTACCTTCTCACGAATTAACTGTAAAGTGTGCTGTTTTTTCTCATGATGCGTTTTTAATTGTTCATGAAAGTCTGCCAATTTTTTATTGATAGGTAGGCTTTGTTGTTCAATAGCCTGTTTTTCTGTTTTTAAGCTTGTTAACTGTGTTGCTAAATAGTTTTGCTCTGTAAGACGACGATTTTTTTCATCATAAAGAGGGCGAATTTTTTCTGCTGGCTCATTTTTTTCTAAGCGTTGAATATCGGGTTGAGCAATAATTAATGCCTGTTGAGCCTCATTGAGTCCCGCTTGGGCTGATTGTTGTTGCTGCTGAATTTCTAGCGCTTTTTCTTGCCATTGCTTAGCAACTTGGTATTCCTGTTGCTCTTTTTGTAACCTTGTTACTTGTGCTTGAATATTGGCTTGTTGTGTTAATAGCTCTTGGCGTGTTGTTGCATCCAATAATGCCATCATTTGAGCTTGTTGTTTTAGCGTGTTTAAAGCCTGCTCTTCTTCGCGCCAATGTTTAAAAATTGTTTGTGAAATATGGCGATAGATATCTGTACCAGTAAGCTCTTCAAGTAGCTCTGCACGAGATTTATCATCAGCGTTGAGAAATGCAGCAAATTGCCCTTGTGATAACAACATGGATTTAGTGAAGCGATCGAAATCTAATCCGGTGATCGAGATTATTTTTTCTTTTACTTGGCTAATTTTATTGGCTAAAACTTTATCTTCACCGCCTAAACGATTAATTTTTGCTAACTCAGCCTGTGGGGCTTGTAAGTTTCCCTCTTCTTTATAATTCGCACGACGTTGTTCCCAAAATGCCCGATAGGCAACCCCTTTAACTTCAAATTCCACTTCAGCTAAACATTCTGCAGTGTGACGAGTCATTAATTCATTTTGAGATTGGGTTACTTTATCTAAGCGTGGCGTTCTGTGATATAAGGCTAAACTAATTGCATCTAAGAGCGTGGTTTTACCCGCACCTGTCGGGCCTGTAATGGCAAATAGTCCATTGCTAACAAAAGGCTCTTGATCAAAGTTAATTTTCCATTCGCCTTTGAGTGAGTTAATGTTTTTAAAGCGCAGACTTAAGATTTTCATCGTGCGTTGTTATCCTCTTGCTCTGCCATTTCAACCGCTTGCTTAAAGAGTGTGGTTAACCGTGTTTTGTCTTCCTCGGTTTCAAACTGGTGTTGAGCTAAGCGCCTTTCAAATACATCATATACAGTCAGTTCAGTTAGGGTTTCTTTCTCATTTTGCATCAGTGCTTGACGTTGTTTTCTCGCTCTTCTTAATACGATCACTTCAAAGAGTGGCGATTGAGTTAGCTCTTGAATACGGTTTTGAATATCACTGAGATAATCTTGAGTTGAAACTTCAATATCTAGCCAAATCGTGGTATCCATTTCATTATATTGTGTTGCTAACTTTTCGAGTTGTGTGGCAATTTCTTGTAACGAGCCTGAAAGAGTGCGTAATAGCTGAAACTCAGGGATGGGTAATAGTGTCGTTTCCGCTAACTTATCTTGCTCAAAATCGATAAGACAAACACTTTTCTGTTGTGCACTTTCATCAAAACTTAATGGAATAGGTGAACCACTGTAGCGAATATGACCCGATTTATTGACGCGCTGTGGGCGATGAATATGACCAAGGGCGATATAATCAAATGGAGGAAATAGGGTTGCGTTAAAGGCTTCTAATGTGCCGATATAAATTTCACGTACCGAATCGCTAACACTGGCGCCAATCGTTGTCAGATGCCCTGTGGCAATGATAGGGATGTTAACATTGAGTTGTTTTCGTAAGTCAAGCGCGGCTTGATATTGGCGTTGATAATAATCTGCGATCGCTTCTTTTAAAGCGCCCTGTTTGTCTGCTCCCGATTGCCCACTTTTGCTATTTATCATATCTCTAGGGCGTAAATAGGGGATTGCACAAAGTAATGCTCCAGGTGTGTGATTTTTTTGATAAAGAATAATAGGGGCTTGTGGGGTTTCAGTGTGAACATTAGCAATGACGGTGGTATTTAAACACGCTAACAGTGATTTAGATTCATTTAGCGTTGCCACAGAATCATGATTACCCCCTAAAATAATCAGTTGGCACTGAGTATCTCTTATTGCGACGACAAATCGATTATAAAGCTCTCGGGCATAACTGGGGGGGGAGCCAGTATCAAAGATATCCCCTGCAACAATAACTGCATCAACTTGTTGTTCACGGATTTGTGCTAATAGCCAATCGAGAAATTGTTGGTGCTCTTGGGCGCGAGTTTTTGTAAAAAAATATTGTCCTAAATGCCAATCTGAGGTGTGAATAATCCGCATTGCTATCCCTTAATGTTAACTGCCGTCAGTATAGCGCACCTTACTTTTTTAGTGAAAATCCACCTATGAGCTACGTATTTTGAGTGAAATTACACCAATTTTAGCCTTATTTACCTTAACAATGACACTGTATTCCAGTATTGTCATAGTCAGTCATAAATCTGTCATAAAAGTGCCTCATAATCATTATGACCCTCTATATAAATAACACAGGATAGAGTATGGCAAGGCGTATTCTTGTTGTTGAAGATGAAACCGCAATTCGAGAGATGATCTGTTTTGTATTAGAGCAAAATGGTTTTCAGCCTATTGAAGCTGAGGACTATGATACTGCATTGAGTTTTCTGATTGACCCTTACCCTGATCTGGTTTTATTAGATTGGATGATCCCCGGAGGCTCGGGTATCCAAGTGATTAAACAGATGAAGCGTGAAAATAATACCCGTGATATTCCTATTATTATGCTAACAGCAAAAGGGGAAGAAGAAGATAAAGTCAAAGGTCTCGAAACAGGCGCGGATGACTATGTGATTAAACCTTTTTCGCCTAAAGAGCTGGTGGCTCGGGTAAAGGCTATTTTACGACGATTGTCACCGATGTCGGCAGAAGATGTGATTGAATTTAATGGATTAAGTCTTGATCCTGTTTCACATCGAGTTACCAGTCAAGATAAACCCATTGATATGGGGCCTACCGAATTTAAACTTCTCCACTTTTTTATGACCCATCCCGAACGTGTATATAGCCGAGAGCAGTTGCTAAACTATGTTTGGGGCACCAATGTTTATGTCGAAGATCGTACTGTCGATGTACATATTCGTCGATTGCGTAAAGCTATAGAGCAAGATGGCCATGACCGAATGATACAAACGGTACGAGGAACGGGATATCGTTTCTCTGCTCGATTTTGAGTTGATAAGGGAGTAATTAACTGGTGTTAGAACGACTCTCATGGAAAGCCCTCGTGTGGGGGCTATTTCTATTTTGTTTACCTGCCTTTGTATTATCACTATTTATCGGCCACCTTCCTTGGTTGCTCGTGGTCTCATTACTGAGTGCCTTGATATGGCACGCCTATAATTTAATGAAATTATCTAAATGGTTATGGCTCGATAGATCGGTATTACCCCCAGAAGGGAAAGGGGGCTGGGAGCCTATTTTTTATGGTATACGACAAACACAGCAACGTAACCGTAAACGCCGTCGAGAATTAGGTGATTTAATTAAGCGTTTTCGTAGCGGGGCGGAGAGCCTACCAGATGCCGTTGTGATGATCACTAATGAAGGAAATATCTTTTGGTGTAATAGTCTTGCTCAGCATCTTCTAGGCTTTCGTTGGCCTGATGATAATGGACAAAATATTTTTAATTTATTGCGCTATCCCGATTTTTTACATTATTTCACCGTCGCCGATTTTAGCCGCCCTTTAACTATTGCATTAAATAATGGTGCTATTGTTGAATTTCGGGTGATGCCTTATGCGGATGATCAACGTTTAATGGTTGCTCGCGATGTGACCGAGAAGAATAAGTTAGAAAATTCGCGACGTGATTTTTTTGCTAATGTGAGCCATGAATTAAGAACACCTTTAACGGTTATTCAAGGCTATCTTGAGATGATGGAAGAGAATACCGCAGAAAACCCGGCTGAACATAAAGTGATTAAGATCATGCAAGAGCAAGCAAAGCGTATGGACTTATTAGTACAACAACTGTTACAGCTTTCACGTATTGAATCTGCGCCTCATATTGATTTGAACACGGTTGTCGATATGCCTGCGCTATTAAGCGTGCTTGAGCATGACGCGCATTCATTAAGCCAAGAACAACAAAATATCATCTTTGATATTGACCATAAATGGGCTGTTCGTGGTAATGAAGAGCAATTGCGTAGTGCCGTATCTAACCTTGTCTATAACGCCATAAATCATACCCCTGAGGGTACGACTATTCGCGTGAGTTGGAAAAAAGTACCACAAGGTATGTTGTTTAGTGTGTCAGATAATGGGCCGGGTATCAGTGCTGAACATTTAACGCGCTTAACCGAACGTTTTTATCGTGTAGATAAAGCGCGCTCCCGCCACACAGGTGGTACAGGGCTTGGATTGGCGATTGTCAAAAAGTCCTTACAACATCATCACTCAATACTGAATATTGAAAGTAAAGTCGGTGTAGGAAGCACTTTTTCTTTTATCATGCCGCAAACATTGTTAACAGAAAAAAAATAATTTCGTTTTTATCCTTATTTTATTAGTACCTTTATTACCTATTTTTAAAAGAGGTGATAAAGGTATTTTTGTCATATACCCATCAAATCAATATCAATAAAATCTAATATCGTAGCGTTAAATTTTAATATTATTAATTAATGGGAACTTTAATTGATGGCTAGATTGCCGTTTGGTGAGTAAAAAATATACAAATCATATCGGGGATAATTGGCGATATATAACAGTTATCACTGGCCTGAAAAAATACTTTAGATGATTATTCTGCTTTTTAGATCAGCTATTGCCTTTTTTCATTATAAAAGTTTTACTTGTGAGCAGTTATCGGCGCTTTTTTCTATTTAATATGTAATTGCTCTGTGTAAAATGATTATTCTTAAATATTATTCTGAATAACCCATCATGAAGCAAAATAGATACTGCTGATATTTTTGTTGTATTTACTTTATATAGTAAATGTAAATTAACCATCCAATAACGATATATTAACAAATCTTATGGCACATCGATTAACTTCCAGAGACATTCTGGCATTAGGTTTTATGACTTTTGCTCTATTTGTTGGAGCAGGGAATATTATTTTTCCCCCGATGGTGGGGTTGCAATCAGGGGAGTTTGTTTGGACTGCGGCCATTGGTTTTTTGCTAACCGGAGTTGGCTTACCTGTGCTAACAGTGGTGGCATTAGCGAAAGTGGGAGGGGGAATTGAAGCATTAAGCACCCCCATTGGTAAATCTATGGGACTTTTATTAGCAATAGTCGCTTATCTTGCTGTCGGCCCTTTATTTGCCACCCCTCGAACCGCAACGGTCTCTTTTAAAGTTGGCATTGCCCCTTTAGTGGGTGATAGTGATATTGCCTTACTTATTTATAGTGTTATTTACTTTTTAATTGTTATCGGTATTTCACTGTATCCGGGAAAATTACTTGATAGTGTTGGTCACATTCTGGCACCGATTAAAATTTTAGCCTTAGCTGTATTAGGTTTAGCTGCGCTATTTTGGCCAGCAGGAACGCCGATCCCCGCTACACAAGCATATCAAGATATGGCATTTACCCAAGGTTTTATTAATGGCTATCTTACCATGGATACGTTAGGCGCGATGGTCTTTGGTATTGTTATTGTCAATGCGGCCCGCTCAAGAGGGATTGATAATTCGTCTTTATTAACACGTTATACTATGTGGGCGGGAATTATCGCGGGGGTGTTATTAACGGCGATTTATCTTAGTTTATTTAAGCTTGGTTCTGCTAGCGGCAGCATTATTCCAGAAGCAAAAGATGGCGCAGATATTTTACATGCTTATGTGCAACATACTTTCGGTAATTTTGGTAGTTTCTTTTTAGCTCTGCTTATTTTCTTAGCTTGTATGGTGACAGCGGTAGGTTTAACTTGTGCTTGTGCGGAGTTTTTTAGCCGCTATTTGCCTATTTCTTATCGTACATTAGTATTGATTTTGGCTGTATTTTCCGCGGTAGTCTCTAATCTTGGTTTAAGTAAACTGATTGCGTTCTCCATTCCTGTTCTGGTGATGATTTATCCTCCTTGTATTGTGATTATTCTGATGAGTTTCACTTTACGTTTTTGGCATAATCCAAGCCGTATTATTGCCCCTGCAATGGCAATAAGCTTATTTTTTGGCATTTTTGATGCCATTAAAGCATCCGATCATTTAAAACATTTATTACCGGATTGGGCGGCTAAATTACCATTAAGTGAGCAAGGATTAGCGTGGTTAATTCCTGTATTAGTGACTATTGTTATATGCGCTATTTACGATAAAGTAGCTGGCTCACAACATAAAAAAGTGATCCACTCTGGGATAAACAAATAAGCTAAAATACATTAAATTAAAATCTAAAAGGGAAACGGAAGTTTCCCTTTTTTACGAAATTAAAGTAAGTGTTGATTTTCTTTTAGGCGATTAGTAAGCGTTTTATCAATATCAGCACGAACGGAATTTGAAACGTCATACTCTTTAGCTAACGATGAGAATTGACTAATAATATCAACAGTATGATGGATATACGTTTGTGCTTGTTGCCAACTTTCAAAACCAGCTATTTCTGCAAGATGTTTGATTATGTTTAATGGTGGTTGTTTACCATGTTAGCTTAAAATTCATCTTGTAATACCTCTTCAATGGTTCTTGGTATACGAGGCTTATTGGCTTTTTTAGGGTCAACAACGGCATAAAGGTTATTTAAATCATCAAGACACTGCCAAAGTAACAGTAGTTGTCGTAATGAAATTTTGCCTTGTAACTCAAATTTTTTAATTGTTGATGCAGGGACGGTACTGCGCTCGGCAAGATGTTCCCGAGACCATTTTTCTTTTTCTCGTCGTTTTCGTAAATGAGTAGCAAAAGCTCGACTAACATCAATATCGGTAAGTAATGAGAGTTTCATTATTAGCTCTAAACATAAAATGGATACTATAATGTCCAATTATAGCATAATATGGCATAATTGGACATTATAGTGTCCATTTTTACAAGCTAACTTCTGTGAGGATTTTTACTAATTATAAGCATTCAGTAAAATTATTCATTGCAACGGGGTGCTGTTTTTCATCTAAATAGTAGTAAGTACTCACCACAATATTATCTTCACCTACAAAAAGTTATATTAAACTTAGTTTTAACTTAATAGCACAAAGTGGAAAAATAAATTTTATCCCGCTTAATTCGATGTGTACCTTTGTAGGGAAAACTGGAACTTAATCTATAACAATGAGTATACAACTACCTGAACATCACAAGCGTAAACAGGTCATTCCGTACCTTCCTTATCAATTTTACGCATGGTGTTTTTTCTCCTGATCAAGCTTTGCCAGAATCTGTTCGACCTGTTGCTCAAAATCAGCAGGAAGTGGGTTTTTACCAAAAGATAAAAAGGGCTTACGGGCTTGGTAATCAACAGGCGAAACGGCATCTCGACCTTGTTGCATATAGGCATTAAGGAAAGTGATAAAACGGTGGTTTTCACTGTCGGTACTGGTTAGGAAACTGGAGTAGTGGGACACATTGGGGCGATAGAGGATCGTTTTTAATTGGCCTGTTTTTTCATTAATGCTATATAGTTTAATTGCCAACATATTGCCCGCATAACCAAATTGCGCCTCTTTATAGCGGGTTAAACGTACTTTTCCCATGCCATAGCTATACAGTATTCCTCTTTGCCTATCAGCAATAAGATATACAGGAGGCGTAAAGAAAGAGAGATAGCCAAATAGCCATAAAAAACCGGGGAAAAAAATTAGCCAGCCAATGACGAGGTATTTATCATATTGGCTATCAATAAAAAATTCACCGGAGTTATACGCTTTTATATACTCCCACCAGCTAATTTTTTCTTTATTAAAAAATGGTGAATATAGAACAACAGATCTATTATTTTTCCTCTTATCCTCAGATAAATAACTATATTTTTCCTCTAAGTATTTAGACATCTGTTCCATAGATGTTTTCTTACCTAGATGATTATCTATAAACCCAAACAGAGTATAAAAAGTCATTACTAGAAGCACTATAAAAAAGGGTATTGTATTAGTGAGTTGGCTATTGCGCTGTGGTGAGTTAATTACACAACGCTGTTGATTGACCGCCTCTAAAAATACCAGTTTTTGAGGTGCTAAAGGATCATCGTAGTGATGGCTTTCCGCAATTAATGGTGTGGTTTCTAATTGCTCAGGGTGTTTTGATACAGTGCGTAAACGGGTCATTCCGTGCCTTCCTTATCAATTTTACGCATGGTGTTTTTTCTCCTGATCAAGCTTTGCCAGAATCTGTTCGACCTGTTGCTCAAAATCAGCAGGAAGTGGGTTTTTACCAAAAGATAAAAAGGGCTTACGGGCTTGGTAATCAACAGGCGAAACGGCATCTCGACCTTGTTGCATATAGGCATTAAGGAAAGTGATAAAACGGTGGTTTTCACTGTCGGTACTGGTTAGGAAACTGGAGTAGTGGGACACATTGGGGCGATAGAGGATCGTTTTTAATTGGCCTGTTTTTTCATTAATGGCATATAGTTTAATTGCCAACATGTTGCCCGCATAACCAAATTGCGCCTCTTTATAGCGGGTTAAACGCACTTTTCCCATGCCATAGCTATACAGTATCCCTCTTTGCCTATCCGCAATAAGGTACACAGGAGGCGTAAAGAAAGAGAGGTAGCCAAATAGCCATAAAAAACCGGGGAAAAAAATTAGCCAGCCGATAATCATCAATATCTTAAACTTATCATTTCTGTAAATTTTATCCGTATAGTAATCGATTAAATATGTTCCGATACTTATTTCCTTAACTTTCATATATGGCAAATAGTTTGATAACCCTATTGGTAAGTTATCAACACCATATTTTTCATTAAAATAGTTAGAGTTATCTTGAAGGGTAAAATAATTTGATTTATGGTTTTCAATAAAACCATACAGTGTATAAACGGCCATAACTAACAGTATGATAAAAAAAGGTATTGTATTAGTAAGTTGGCTATTGCGCTGTGGTGAATTAATCACACAACTCTGTTGATTAACTGCCTCTAAAAACACCAGTTTTTGAGGCTCCAAAGGGTCATCATAGTGATGACTTTCCGCAATTAATGGTGTGGTTTCTAATTGCTCTGGGTGCTTTGATACAGTGCGTAAACGGGTCATTCCGTGCCCTCCTCATCAATACAGCCATATATTTTATCGTCGGGGTTGCCGTTTCGGTAACCTAGTGGTGCTATTTTCCTTTTAAGATGATCTGCTCAGTAGGTGATAAATCAAAGCTCCATAAAGTAAGCTAAGAAAATTTAAGTTGCCCAAATCACTTTGGTCTGAATTCGTCTTGAAAGCAGTTTAAACTATCTAAATATTGTGCGACGAGGCAGAGAAAGATAATATTTGCTTTTTTTATCCGCTCTGCATAGATATCATTTTTTGCATAATCTATAAATTCACTAATATTATGTGTTAGGTTGAGAGTTTTATAATACTCGATTGTACGTGAAATTGTCCACAATAGAGTATTAAAGTTCTCTGTGTAACACATAAATATTGACTAGGTTGACCTATAGATTGAAAATACACATAATTTTTCTTTAATACAGTGAAAAATGTTTATTGCTTAATCTTATGCTGTGCTAATATTGTTTTATTGACCATTTTAGTTCACAAGAAAAATATATGACTGTTGTTTTAACTAATGCATCAATTTTTAATTATGCCCAGGTGAATGCCAGCACAATAATTCAAAGTGATTCCTTACCGAGTGAAATAATTATAATATATTATAAAAGCGACTATTAATATAAAAATTCGGAGTCCAAAATAATGGCTTTTAAATATAAAATAACAATAATCATATTTTTGCTATCTTTTATTTTTTTTGTAGTGTATGAGTTTTTTATTCCCGTTAAAGTTATGGGAGTACATAAAGATACGTATACCACCTCTATTCTGGTTGAGGATTTTCCGATAACTGATTATGGAAAAATAATATGGTGGAAAAACAACCAAGATGTTTTAGATAAAAAGTATAATTTATTTAAAGCTAAAGATAGCTCCTTCTATATTTATATATGGAATTACGGTGATGGATATTTAGAAGAAGGAAAATACGATCGATTATGTTTTACTGAAATTAAAAGTAACAAAAAATGTATAGAAAAAGATAAAGTGATGTCAATAATGTATTCTTTAAATGAAGAGGAAGTTAGGATCGGTAATTCTGCATATATTAAAGATAAAAATGGTTCTTTTATAAAGAAAGACAAGGATACTAATACAACTATCACAGTAGTCCCTAATGCATAACTTGGTCACAAGTGGTGATAATAGCTTATTCACATTTTATGCTTAAAAATATATTTTGCTGTTTATATCAAAAATATAAAATATAACTATAAATCTTTGTGAAACAATGCGAAGTTATCGTGTTTCGTCTCCATGTTTGCCCAATAGCTTCTATGAGAATTTTTTATTAATTATTGAGTTAAGTAATATTATCCATTGCAACAGGGCGCTGTTTTTCATCTAAGTAGTAGTGAATGCCGGCCTCAATATTATCTTCACCTTCATAGAAAACGTTAAAGCGGGTACGTTTTCCATCGTGATAGGCAATCACAGCGCTACCGCCTTTTCCTAAGCAAAATTGCTGAAGATGCCCTGTTGAGATACACACGCTGTTATCCCCAGATACAGAGAGTGTGCAGTTATCACCTGTGTTGATAGCAATGGCGTTATCGCCAGTAATAGTAATATGTGCTAAATCACCAGTATTGGCTATTTTTGTACGGGATTGAGTCGCATTAATAAAGTTTCTTATGCCACTATTGGCAATATGCGCCCCTTGACCAGAAGCGTAAATTTTAACATCGTTGCCACTATTACAAATACGAGAGCGTCCTCCTAAGCTACCAATACGACATTGATCTGCCGTATTACTGATCTTTCCAGCAAATCCGCTGTTGATTAATTGGTTACTATAACCAGTGTTAGCAATACTGTTTTCATCACCGGAAAAGGCGACAATATTATCACGACCGCATAATGCAAGGGCGGTGTTAAATTGTTGGCTTTTGACAATCAGTTGATGCCATTCGGTAGAAAACTGGATGTTTTCGTCGCTAGATTGCGGTTGGTGATAGGGTAAACGTTGTAATGTCACACCGGTTTGTTTTTCATTGCCTAACAGGGACAAGATGTTTTCTATCACTTCTTGTTCCTGTTTGGCAAAAGAGGACTGACTAAAATGACGCAGATAAATATATTGAATTAAGCTTTCTATCCATTGTGTTTGACGTTGTTTTATCAATTCATTATGGATAGCACGGTAAGTACCTCCATGGGGAAAATAACGCAAAAACCAACGATAAAGTGAACTTGAAACATGCAGTTGGCGTAAGTCTTCTTTGGTTAGTGTGATATTTTCCTGTGAAGGGACTGACATATAAGCTCCTTGATCCATCTATTTATTAGTGTCTATGGTAGCCGTCAACCATACTGCGAAAGGTTTGGAATGGCGTTCTTCCGGTGGTACACAGGTAAAGGTGACCAAAGATAAAAAAGACACTACACACGGCTAGTATTTGGTGAATTATTAATAACCAAGCTTTAAATAGCACAGCATCCGCAGGGATAAACATGGGATTTTGCAGTAAGACCCCAGTGATTAAAAGTAATGGTACTAATGCATACATCACACCTAAATAAGCCATTTGTTGCAGTGGATTAAATTTAACCTTGGGAGTGGCTGGAAAAGGATGATCTTCCCCCTTAATAATGCCGTAAAGATAAAAACGCGTTTGCATTAATACTCGTTGCAACCAGTTTTTACTGTCAATACGGTAAAATTTACCATTGCCACCAACAAGATTAATTAACACAAAGGACAACCAGCATACTAAGAGTAGATAACCACAAATTTCATGCACATTGACGAGTAACGCCGTGTCATGTGCCGAGAGTAGGGCGAAATGGTTAATCCCGCCACTGAGAAGGAGTAAGATAAATAAAGTTGCATTACTCCAATGCCATAAACGTACCGCTTTTGAGTAAAGATAGAGTTTCTCTTCTTGATGATGCTCTCCATGGGGTGTGGCAAAGCGGTAACGTAAAAAACCATGAAGTGCGAGTACAAGTAGCATGCCGACAAATAATACGCCGGCAACAATTAACCAAAGTGGTAAATAGTCCGGTGTATAGATTAAGACATACTGTTTGAGTGAGGCTTGAAATTGTGCTGCATTTGGCATGATATTTATTGCACTCATACGTTATCTCCCCCTTGTACATGAGGTCCAACACGTCGATAAAGATGCGGTTTTCCTACTCCATCAAGTTGATAGAGATAGTAGTCATGTGTTTTTAGCCATTGCTGAATTTGTGGGCTATCTTCTCTACCAAAGAGTAGGGCGTTTTGTGGGCAAGCGCTGACACAAATCGGTGGGAACCCTTTTTGTAATCGAGACTCAAGACAAAAGTCACATTTATCAGCAACATGTGTTACGGGATTAAGATAACGAACTTGGTAAGGACAGGCTGATATGCAATAGCTACAGCCAATACATTTCTCTTTATTAACGCGAACAATACCATTGTTTTCATCGCGCCAAGATGCGCCCGTAGGACAAACCGAGATACAAGGAGCATCTTCACACTGCTGACATGAGTGTCTAAAAAAATGGTACTTATCGTTATCTTCTTTTAAGCTTAATGGAATGTGTGCAATATCCATTCGCGCCATTCCGGTTGGTACTTTATTTAATCGACGGCACGCTGTGGCACAAATATTACAGCCATTACAGCGTGTTTCGTCATGGATCATGGCATAGCGTATCGGTTTTTTATCTGTGGCTGCCGCTAAGGCACTACCCAGTGGCGCACTGAAAAAGATCACTGTACCTATACCTGCTACAAATTTACGGCGAGAAACATGCATTATTTTTGCTCCTCAATCTGATGCTGTTGTAATACCCACAGAACATTTCGTCGACAGGGTAGAGCATTAAGGATTTTCATATTGTTCTACCTCCAGCCATTCTGTTAACCCTCTCGCCTTGCCATAACTCATTAGGGTGCTACTAAATAGGTAAGGGGCATTGTTAGAGGCGAATATTTGCTGAATATCTTGAAAATCAGGGTGAGTTTTCATCAGCGTCAATGCATCGTCTATTTCTGAAGCGGTGTAATAAAAAGGCTCCAACATCAACATGCTTTGCTTCAATGGTCGAGGGTAGGTTTCGCATTCAAAGCGAACTAAACCTGCAATGGCAGTACAAATATCGGTATATCTATTGAGAAGCTGTAATTGTGCATAGTTATCTGACATAACAGTGTCAGAATAGAAATAATCCTCACCATTATGTGTTAAATAAGTAATATCAACGAAAGCGTCCTCTTTCAACGCGACTCTTAATTGCATTACCTCTTCTTCAGAGAGTGAATAAGGCGCATCATACAGCGTGGAAATAGCTAATAGTTCACCTTCTTTTGAACATTGACGGATTGCATTGGCTAGATGTTGTTCAGCCGATAATTGCGCGATATCTTCAATTTGCTCTTCTGTGGTATCCGTTAAGGTGTGAGTATCATGCCCAATACCTCTCTCTGATAACGGCAATAGCCAACGACGAAGAGAAATATCCGGTTGTTCTAAAGTAATATCAGCATCATGAGCAATATCAGGTGGTATAGAGGCTGATGCATTCTGTTTATTCATCATGATCTCCTTTACCTATTAATTGGGTAATAAGCCACGTGATGCTAAATCGTCAGCAACATCTTGTAATCCAAGGCGTACTAAAGTTGCTTTTGTTGGACAGCCTAATTGTGGATCCCAGCCCATTTCTTCATAAAATAGGGTGAGAGAGAGTTGCATATCTTCTCTATCCATTTTGTCTGTCCCTTCCGTAAAGACAGGAATATCAGGATCTTTATCAAATACCCATGAACAGATTTGGTCATGCTCATTACGCATATCCATTGTGTTCATTAACTTAACCGTGTAAGCACGATGTAAAGTGAAGATGCGTTCTGAGGCTAAATCAAGATCTTGAGAAGTGGTTGGTTCACCGGTAATGGCAGTGAAAAATTTTGCTTCCATATCTAAATCGCCACGATAGTTGCGGCTTTTATGAGGTGATACGGTCATTGGCCATACCCAGTTACATAATGTCACGGCATCATGTAGGCAACTACGCAAAATGGTCCATTTGGTATAGGCGATTTTTGCTTTATTAATCGGCGTGTAGTTTTTGGTTTCATCAAAAGCATCACCAGAGCCAAATAGTTCACCTGCAATCTCTTTTTGTAATTTTAGCGGTAAACCACTACCGATATAGTTGATATGAGTATGTGTCATCGCATCGCGGTTAAACATACAGTTGACGATGGAGCCTACTTGAGCAGAAGCTTCATTTGCATGGTGAATAGGGAAACCCATCGGTGACCAAAGTTTATTTTTCTTATTACCCCAATATTCCTCACCTAAATTCCAGCGTTGTGCAATTAAATAAGAGCCATCAGCAAGGTGACTAAATTCACCTTTACGATGGGCTAAGCGGTAATAGAAATCTTTGATAAATGCGGGATCACCTTCTTCAAGTTTATCCCAAGGAATATCGTTATACTCTTCTTCAGAAAGAACACGTTTAAAAACCCCGTGGGTATAGCAATAAGTAAAGTCACGATGAAGCTGACCGTAGTTGCACCATAAGCCCATATCATCAAAAATATTGAGGCCGACAAGATTACCAACAACATTGGCATCGCCTTTTTTCTCAATATCTTTCGGGCCATTAGGGAAAATGGTGGTATGAACAAAGTTGGCGACACAAGTGTTTCCGCCTGTTTGAGGTACGCCAAATTTTTTCGCTTGCGGGACATTAAGTTGTGACATACAGCGAATAGGGCATGAGTGGCATCCCCCCATTTTTACCGTGTATTGTTCTGCTTCAGGGCCAAGATCGAAGGTTGATTTCATGGTTCTAAAGCCGACAGTATTGGCATTGCCCGGTGGGATCTCCCCTGTTTCAATGGGGCCACCTTCAGCTGCTCCCCAATAAAGCCCTTTACGTGCAGTCCAGCGTGAACCCGGATGTGAATACTCTGCCCAAGATTGTGGGGTACTTGGTACGACGTGATTATTATTTGCGCCAATAAGTTGTGTCATCATATAGTCGTTAAGCTCTTTTAATGCTTTACGATCGGCAACATTAACGCCACGACTTCCTTCAACCACAATCGCTTTTAATTTTTTAGCACCAAGTACGGCACCAATTCCAGCACCACCACTGTGGTTACGACTATTGATAAGTCCTGAAAGAGGGACAAGGTTTTCACCCGCAGGGCCAATAGCAGCAACACACGCTTCTGGGCTTGTTTGAGCACAAAGTTCTTCTGTTGTTTGACGAGTTCCTTTTCCCCATAAAAAAGAGGCATCTTCAATGGAAACTTGGTCATCATCAATATGGATCCACACGGGTTTATCTGCTTGACCTTCAATGATCAACGCATCATAGCCGGCAAATTTCATCCATGCGGCAAAAAAGCCTCCCATATGGGCATCAACCACTAAATTACCGCGAGTAAAGGTTGAAAGAGAGGTGATATTGACGCGAGAGCTACAGGGGGCGCCTGATCCTGTTAGCGGGCCTACCGCAAATACCACTTTGTTTTCTTCATCAAAAGGTTTTACACCGGGTGCAACTTCTTCATACATAATTTTGTAGCCAAAGCCCATACCACCAATTAAGGATTTGTATTGGCTTGAGCTTTCGCGAGAGATGGCACCGGTAGTTAAATTAATTCTTAGTATATTGCCAGTCCAGCCGTTAATCATAATATTGCTTCCTAATCTAAAGAGGGGTCAATGAGGTGATTGCTAAGAAAAATCAAACGGTAATTTCTTTCCATTCAATAATGTGCAATGCCCCTGTTGGGCATGCTGAGGCGCATTCACCACATAAATTACATTTACCGGATTTTTTCGTTTGTGGATTGACGGTTGCCATCATCCACGGGCAAGCTGTTGTACAAGCGGCACAGCCGATACAACGACGAGTATCAACGACAATACAGCCAAACTCTTCTTGATAACGGATAGCTTTTACTGGGCAGACGTTCATACACTCGGGTGTTTTGCATTGGCGACAAGTATCAGTGGTAAAGTTTAAGTCGCCATATAAGCCCCCTCCAGAGCCAATGCCTTTATCACCAAAATAGAAATGACGATGGATTTTAGTACGGGAGAAGAAAGATCCAACGCTACCATCATTCCATGTTGTACATGCTGTTTCACAACGATGACAGCCAGTGCAACGGGCACGATTAGTCACTAATACACCTTTAGGTGTGGTTGTCAGTTGAATAACGCCACTGTCTATTTCTTCTTGCTTACAACCTAAAAGAGAAAGTAGTGCGGGTGCTATGGTGATCCCTGCCAGCCCTTTACCGGATATTCGCAGAAACTCTAGTCTTGATAGTCCAATATCTAATATAGGACGATGATGTGTATCAGACATTAATATTTATCTCCGCTTAACTAATTTAAATAAGAAATAATTTGTGATGATAAATGTGTTCTTTTCTCTACTTGTTTTTCGTTGTATATAAAATATAATAACGATTGGTTTAGAATAGATATAATAGTTATCAACACTTTTTATTACTGAAAATAGCTTGTGGTGAATTGTTAAATATTTGTATTTACAATATGTTACATTCGGTTTTTACGTATTTTTCATTAACCATTATGATATTGTGGTTATTAAAAAATTTATTCTGTGACTGCAATCATAGAAATAAAATTAATTATCGTTAGTTAAAAAA
>NZ_CAWQOK010000068.1:0-18985 GCF_963896075.1 Proteus sp. G4415 | reverse complement strand
ATTTTGCAGAACAAATTTATTTATACAAAAAATAAAAAAGCAGTCACTTATTATAAGCAACTGCCTTTATCATTTATACAAGGAAAACTAAGTATAACTAACTATTTCTTATACTTACTCATCACAAGTGAAGCATTAGTGCCACCGAAACCAAAGCTATTTGACATCACTGTATCTAATTTTTGCTCTGTTGGTTTGGTAATGATATTCATACCATCCGCTTTATCATCAAGCTCTTCAATATTAATACTTGGTGCGATAAAACCATGCTCTAACATCAGTAGACTGTAAATGGCTTCATGAACACCTGCAGCCCCTAATGAGTGACCTGTCATTGCCTTAGTTGCAGAAATAGCCGGTGTTTTAGTTCCAAAAACTTCAGCAATCGCTTCAAGCTCTTTTAAATCACCCACAGGCGTTGATGTGCCATGAGTATTGATATAATCGACATGATCAATACCTTGCATTGCCATTTGCATACAACGTACGGCACCTTCTCCCGATGGAGCAACCATGTCAGCACCATCAGATGTTGCACCATAGCCGACAATTTCAGCGTAGATATGCGCACCACGTGCTAATGCGTGCTCTAATTCTTCAACAACCACAATACCGCCACCACCAGCGATAACGAAACCATCACGGTTTTTATCATAGGTACGAGAAGCTTTGGCTGGTGTATCATTATATTTTGTTGAAAGTGCCCCCATAGCATCAAACTCACAGGTCATCTCCCAACTTAGCTCTTCACCACCACCGGCGAAAACCACATCTTGTTTACCTAATTGAATTAATTCAACCGCATGACCAATACAGTGTGCTGATGTTGAGCAAGCTGAACTAATTGAATAGTTAACACCTTTAATTTTAAACGGTGTAGCTAAACAAGCTGATACACCAGACGCCATTGCACGAGTTACCATATAAGGACCTACACCGCGTAGACCTTTAGCTCTCATGCCGTCCGAACCTTGTACTTGGTTACGAGGAGAACCACCACCGGAGCCGACAACTAAACCAGAACGAATGTTAGAAACTTGATCTTCTGTTAGACCTGAATCTTCAATCGCTTGTTGCATAGATAAATAGGCATAAACCGATGCATCACTCATAAAACGGCGGATTTTACGGTCAATAAGACCTTCAGTATCAAGCTTAACATTACCCCAAATGTGGCTACGTAGCCCCATCTCTTTAAATTCTTCTGAGAAAGTTATCCCGGAACGGCCTTCTTTTAAAGAGTCCAGCACTTCTTGCTGGTTATTACCAATGCTCGAAACAATACCCAGACCCGTGATCACTGCGCGCTTCATTTATACCTCTTTACAATAATAGTTGTAGCTGCGGGATTTCTGAATAGCACTTTAGCGTACACTTGTACGCTGAACAAGTCCGATCAGGATCTTTTTTACAAAAATGCAGATAATATGAAAAATCTCTGCGTACTCAAAAGGTGGAAGATGCTTAAGAACAGCGTTAAGATAGCCCATTATTTTTGGTAAAATACAGGTAGTTCCGTGAATAACACTGCTATAAATACCGCCTCTTTAAGTTGGAATGAACTTGGTACTCCGATTTCAAAACAGTTTGATGATATCTATTTTTCCAACCAAGATGGTCTTGAAGAAACTCGACATGTATTCCTACATGGAAATCATTTTCCATCTCGTTTTGGTACACATGTACGCTCTGAGTGTGTTATAGCAGAAACCGGATTTGGCACAGGATTAAACTTTTTAACACTGTGGCAAGCCTTCGAGCAATTTCGTCATCACTCACCTGATGCGCCATTAAAGCGTTTACATTATGTCAGTTTTGAAAAATTTCCTCTGACTAAAGCTGATTTGCAAACAGCCCATAGCCATTGGCCAGAACTAGCACAATATTCAACAGCGCTTTGTGCACAGTGGCCTTTACCTATTGCCGGTTGTCATCGTCTTATTCTTGCTAATGGCGCGATAACGCTTGATTTATGGTTCGGTGATATCAATACATTACTGCCACAAACTCGCCAAGCTTTACATAATAAAGTTGATGCGTGGTTTCTTGACGGCTTTGCACCAAGTAAAAACCCACAAATGTGGAGTGAAACATTATTTCAAGCAATGGCAGACTCGATGCGTGAAAATGGCACTTTTGCCACCTTTACCGCAGCTGGGATAGTAAAACGAGGATTGCAACATGTTGGTTTTGAAATAAAGAAAATAAAAGGCTTTGGTCAAAAAAGAGAAATGTTAACAGGGGTATTTCCCCATCCTCCTGCCAATGCATTTGTTCCCTACTATGCCAGACCTTGTGCTACACAAACAAAAGATATCGCCATTATCGGTGGGGGGATCGCCAGTGCATTAACTGCGCTCGCCTGCTTAAAAAGAGGCGCCAAAGTCACGCTCTATTGTGAAGATACACATCCTGCGGCAAATGCCTCAGGCAATCGGCAAGGTGTGTTATATCCATTACTTAATGGTAAATCTGATGAGTTAGAACACTTTTTCACTAACGCTTTTTTATATGCCCGCCGTTATTATGATGAGTTAAACCATAAAGGCGTAAACTTTTCACATCAATGGTCTGGTGTTGCCCAAGTTATCTATAATGAAAAAGTACGCAAAAAAATAGCGCGAATAATCGAGCATTCCACACCTTTTTCTCAACTCGCTCATTATGTTCATCAAGATGAAATGAATTCACTTTGTGGATTAGCTATCAACCAAGATGGTCTTTTTTATCCTCAAGCAGGTTGGCTTTCTCCCACAGAGTTAACCACCAATGCATTAAAATACGCTCAACAACAAGGTCTCAAGCTACTCTTTGAACATCAAGTCACTCAATTAACCTCACAACAACAGCATTGGCAGTTAGAGGTGACTCACCAAGCAACAACGTATAAAACACAACATGATTGTGTTATTTTAGCTAATGGGCACCGTATTACTGATTTTATACAAAGTGAAAAACTGCCTATCAGTGCAGTAAGGGGTCAAGTTAGCCATATTTCAACGACACCTGATATCGCACAATTAAAAGCGGTGCTCTGCTATGATGGCTATTTTACGCCGGTTGATCCTCAAGATAATCTGCATTGTGTTGGGGCAAGCTTTCGTCGTGATCGACTAGATTTAAATGTTTCAATTGAAGAGCAACAAAATAATCAATGGCATCTCACACACTGTTTAGCACAATCACCTTGGGCACAGCAGGTAGATTTTAGTGATAACGATGCGCGTGTCGGGATCCGCTGTACAATAAGAGATCACCTTCCTTTATTAGGTGAAGTACCCGATTTTGAAAAATTAGTTGTCGCCTATACGCATTTAGATCGATTTAAGCGTAGAAAGCAAACACCTATTTTGGCGCCGAGTTATCATCAGCTTTATATTATTAGTGCATTAGGTTCACGTGGTTTATGCTCTGCACCTTTATCTGCGGAGATCTTAGCAAGCCAAATCTTTGATGAGCCATTTCCTGTAGAAGATAGTGTGTTAAATGCCTTACATCCTAATCGTTTCTGGGTAAGACCATTACTGCGCGGAAAAGCCATTGAATTAAAATCATAGGATCAGTCACTGAAATTACGGTTGATATTTAAGTAACTATTGTTAATGGGTTACTTAAATATCTTTATAGTATTTAAATTATTATAGTATTTAAATTTCACACTTCATCGCACAACGCATTTCTCTCGCAAATCCCCCATGCTCTACTTCATTATCTAAAATTTGTTGTAAAGAATAGGGTATTTGATGCTCAAGTAAGATATGGAAACCTAAACGCTGATAATAGGGAGCATTCCAAGGGACATCGCGGAAAGTCGTTAACGTTACCGCATTAAATTGCTGTAATTTAGCTTCATTTTTTACAGTCTGGATCAGCAATTTACCAATCCCTTTATTTTGCCAATCTTTACTTACCGATAATTCATGAATAAATACACTTTCAGGTAATTGTTGCGTCATGATAAAACCAACGGGATGATTGTCATGATTAACAGCAACCCAGTGAGCATGTTGATGGATAAATTGAATATGCGCCTCAACACTTTGTACACCACTTTCGCTGATCCAACTTAATTCTTTTATGCTGCTAAATAACTCTCCTGCCGATTGTTCAATCTTCGGTAGTTGGTTGGCATCAGCCAATTGAGTTGGCCGAATAGTGATCTCGTGAGTAGCGATTTTATTTGATGCGTTGGTCATAAATAATCTCTTTTATAACTTGCTATTTGCTTATTAAGAGTATCAATTACCTATAAAAAAACCATCCATAAGGATGGCTTTTTATCCGTTCTACCAAAAATTTAATCTCTAGGTAAGATCCCATAAGATTGATATTGGCTCGCTTGGTGAATAAAAGAATTATAGTATTTATTATCTTCAACAGAGTTTTTTACTGCTCTTTCACTATCGGCTTTTGATAACTTATTTATTGCTTCATGTAATGGTGTTTTAAGCTGTTTATGGATATTAGGATCATTACTTTCTTTAATTTGATCAAGCAATGCAACCCAATTTTCTGCCTCTGCTTGAATATCAGGATCAGTAAATTGTGGTTGAGGTAAACTGTAGTCTAACGCTAGATTAACAGTATCGTTATACTCATCTTGAGGGGAAAGCGGTTTTAGATCTTGACCATAATCAGTCATAATATATTGGATTAATTCAGGTTTATCAAAACATTTGGTTTTGATGTTCCCCATTTCGTTTTTATTATGGCTTTTAATTTCACTGGGGAAAGGTTCACCTAACGTATAAGTACATTTAAATACATTGCCATCAATCAAGGTAGCATTAGTGCTTTGTAATGGCATTTCTAACTGATAGCCATTAATAACCACTTTATATTCTGTTGGTTTAAAGCGATCCCCCTTACCTTGTACGGCATAGACTTCAGATAAACGGTAATACATAAAATTATCAGGATTTAAAATTCCACCATTGTTGTTTTCATACACCATAAAAGTGGATTTATTACCTGCACTATCTTGTAAACTATGTTCGCCCGGTGAGAGTGTTAAATAACCACTTTTACCCGGCTCAACCTGATATGTTTTATCATCAACAACAAAGCTCATGCTTTTTTCACTGGGATTACTGTAATAAAACTTATCTTTTTTATTATCTAAATCAAGTTGATCACAGGCAGATAAAACCAATACCGTGCTAGCAATAAGGCTTATTTTAAAGAAATTTTTCATCGTATTGTTATCCTTATCATAAATATTTTATGCAAATCATTTGCATCCCGAGAAACATTCCTAAAAAACATTTAAAAGTAATTTGGCAGAAATGGCAAGGAGTAACAAAAGATAGCACTATTATGCTTTAATCAATGAAAGAGACATCGACTTTGAAAAATCAAATAAAAACAATTGATAAATAGTAAGGAGAATTTTTGTATAAAATCCTTTCTTTTTCAAGCTCAACTGTCTTAAACAATGTTTTCGATGTGGTTAATCGTTAGCAATCAAAGAAAAACAACCGATAGTATCGGTTGTTCTCAATATAGGTTATTTATACTAATTAATCGAGTTAACTAAATCATGCCACGTCGATAAAACCAATATTTGATCAGGAGGAGAAAGCTCTCCTGCTTTGATAGCTTTTTGAATGCTCTCTTCTACACGGGATTTTAATGCTGATAATTGCGTATTGTTTTCTTGCTCAAGCTCCGCAATCGCTAAAGTGATGTGGCCTTGTAAATATCCACCAGCAAATAATTCATCATCCGTAGCATGTTCAACACGGCTATCAATTTTATCTAATAAGTACGTTTCATACTCAGAAAGCATTATTTATCCTCAATATATAATGTTGCTATCAGATTTAAGTCACTCAATGTTTCAATAGCAACCTTATTACCTCAGGCTTTATTGGTTTACTAAAACCTGCGCAGTGGATAGACGAGGATAGTTTATCTCGTCATCCTTAATTAACGAGGGGATTTTCCTGATAAGGAAATTGCTCCGGCGTTAACTCAGGTGTATTGTAAAACAAATGTAACGCATTAATAAATAGCTGTGCACGTGGCGGGATATTTTTATCGCGCAAATAAGCTAATACTTGCTCTCTCACCTTGTTTCTAAACTGGTAACGGTCTGGCTCAAAATCCCCGTCTAAATTATCGCAACTCACGTTAAATGGATAATTGGCTGCTTGGCAGAATAACCAGTCAAGAGCTTGAGGCTTGATTTCAACTCGTTCAAACTGCTCTTGAGTCACTTGATCTCGCCCATCAGGACAATACCAATAACCATAATCAACCTGCTGACGACGCGCATCCCCAGCAATACACCAATGCGATATTTCATGTAATGCACTCGCGTAAAATCCATGTGCGAAAATGATTTGGTGATAAGGTATCTCTTCACTCTTAGGCAAATAAATTGGCTCGTTATCACCTTTAACTAAACGTGTTTGGTAACTATCGCTAAAACATTGATTAAAAATATCAATTAACTGCTGATAATGATGTGCTGACATTTAAAAATTATCTTTCCTAATTAAAAAGTGCAGAAAACCAAAGTGCAATAGTATCACCATGATTGTCATGAATGAGTTTGATGCTCATCAAAAAGGAGATAATGACCAGCATTGGTCTAATTAATTTTTGTCCTTTGGTTAACACCAACCCTGCACCTAAGCGAGCACCAATAAACTGCCCGCATAACATAACTAAACCTATGGTCCAAATTACCTGTCCACCAAGAATAAAAAATAGCAAAGAGCCAAAATTAGAGGTGAAATTGAGTAATTTAGCATGTGCTGTCGCCTTTGAGAGATTATAACCAAGTAACATGACATAACCTAAAGCGAAAAAAGATCCCGTTCCAGGACCAAAAACACCATCATAAAAGCCAATACCACCGCCAATAATAACCCCGAAAGTATAATAGCCAAGACGTTGCTTACTATCCTTAGCCCCGATAGATGGTGTTAATAAAAAATAGAGACCGATTGCGATAGTAAGAACAGGTAGCGCTTGTTTTAGTAATTCAGGATTAATAAATTGTACTAACATCGCACCAGAAACAGCACCAATAAAAGTCATAAAAATGGCAAAGCGCTGTGCTTTTAAATCAATGACGCGACGACGAATAAAATAGAGTGTGGCTGAAAAAGAACCGCCCACTGATTGAAGCTTATTTGTTGCCAACGCTTGTACGGGTGATATTCCCGCAGAGAGCAAGGCAGGAATAGTGATCAAGCCACCACCGCCAGCAATAGAGTCAATAAAGCCTGCTAATACAGCAACAAAAAAGAGTAGAAGGTAGATGCCATCTGAAAATAGCCAATCCATTTATCTATCCGAATATCAGAAATGAGGGGGCGTGTGTTACTGCTTTATTTGATTATTTTAAATAAAAACAGTAACACTATCTGAGCATAGAATAATAAGGCGCTCACACCTTTAAAAACTCATAGCAAACTTACTACAGATTATTCGCTGTATTATTGATGTAAGCTAAGATCACCATTGCATTAATGGAGGAATAACATCACCACATTGACCCCGTTGACGCAATGCATGATCAAGTAACACAATAGCCATCATAGCTTCTGCAATAGGAACAGCTCGGATACCGACACACGGATCATGTCGCCCTTTGGTGATCATATCGACTTCTTCACCTTGTCGATTAAGTGTCTTACCAGCAATAGTAATACTTGAAGTTGGCTTTAAAGCAATGTGTGCAATAATAGGTTGACCACTACTAATGCCACCTAATACGCCCCCCGCGTGATTACTGCTAAAACCTTCTTTGGTAATTTCATCGCGGTTTTCAGTCCCTTTTAAGGTCACCACATCAAAACCATCTCCGATTTCAACGCCTTTTACTGCGTTGATGCTCATTAACGCATGAGCCAAATCGGCATCAAGTCTATCAAAAACGGGTTCGCCTAATCCTGCAGGTACACCTTCTGCAATCACGGTAACTTTGGCACCTATAGAATTACCCTCTTTTTTTAGCGCTCGCATATATTCATCAAGGGCATCTAGGCGAGAAGGATCTGGGCAAAAGAATGGGTTGGTTTCTACAATTGACCAATCAACTAACTCACAACTAATTGGCCCTAATTGAGATAAGTAACCTTTTACTTCAATACCAAATTTTTGTTTAAGGTATTTTTTGGCAATAGCACCCGCTGCGACACGCATGGCGGTTTCTCGAGCAGAAGAGCGTCCCCCGCCACGATAATCACGTAAACCATATTTCTGTTCATAGGTGTAGTCTGCATGCCCTGGGCGGAATACATCTTTAATTTCGCTATAATCTTGAGAGCGCTGATCCGTATTTTCTATTAATAATCCAATACTGGTTCCCGTTGTTACACCATTAAAAACACCCGATAAAATACGCACTTGATCAGGCTCTCTACGTTGTGTGGTATAACGTGAAGTTCCCGGTTTACGTCTATCTAAATCAACTTGTAGATCCGCTTGCGTTAAAGGTAGTCCGGGAGGAACACCATCCACAATGCAACCTAACGCTGTGCCATGAGACTCACCAAAAGTGGTTACTCTAAATAATTGCCCGATACTGTTTCCCGCCATCCCTCAATTCCTATCTTATGACTGACTGTGTGATGTTATTAATATGTTATTTGCAACCATAACAATCTACCGTTTCATCACATTGACATCAACGTTTATCGCTAGCAAAGCTATCTGAAAATTCGACAAGTTGCTCACGCGTTAACATAAAGACACCAATGCCTCCCTTTTCAAACTCAAGCCAAGTAAAAGGAACTTCAGGAAATTGTTCGATAAGATGCACCATGCTATTACCGACTTCACAGACAAGAATGCCTTTTTCGCTTAAATAATCAGGTGCTTTTAGTAAAATTTGTCTGGTGATATCTAAGCCATCCACACCAGAAGCCAATGCAAGTTCGGGTTCAATATGGTATTCATCAGGCAAGTCACCCATATCTTCAGCATCAACGTAAGGTGGATTCGTCACGATAATATCGTATGGTGTAGGAACAATTGCCTCAAAGAGATCAGATTGCATTGGATAAACACGATGAATTAAACCATGATTTTCAATATTAAACTCGGCAACTTCTAACGCATCAGCTGAAATATCGACTGCATCGACTTCTGCTTCTTGAAATTCATGGGCGCAAGCAATAGCAATACATCCACTGCCAGTACATAAATCAAGGATACGGGTTGGCTCTTGCCCAATCAGTCCAGCAAAATGGTTATTAATCAATTCACCAATGGGAGAACGAGGGATCAAAACACGTTCATCAACATAAAATTCATGTCCACAAAACCACGCTCGATGCGTTAAATAAGGCACAGGAATTTTTTGTTCAATACGAACCTCAATAAGTTGAATGATTTCCATTTTTTCAGAGGTTGTAAGTTTGGTTGATAAAAGAGCATCAGGAATATCTAAAGGAAGAGCCAGTGTAGGTAGAACAAGCTGTAACGCTTCATCCCATGCGTTATCCGTACCATGACCATAATAAATATCTGATGAATTAAACTGACTCATAGCCCAACGTAACATATCTAAGATCGTGCTTAAATCAGCTACGGCTTCTTCTTTTGCTGTGATATCCAAAACTGTTGTCCTCTGACGGATCTGACGAAATAGAAAGTCTGTAGTTTGCCATGAAGATCGTGATAAATCAGCGTTAGATAATAAAAAAAGACAATATTATTAAATTCATCTCGTTTTATCTTTATGACGAAACAAATTTAATATTAGCCAGATAAACCAAATAAATCACACAAAAACCATACAATCAACTAACAACAGATAAAAAACCAGAACAAATAATTATATTTATCACTTTAACTAGTAATTATAAGAAATCGATCCATACTTATTTACATGTGATTTATTATTGAACTGAACAGTCAGTAATATCAATAACATCTTGTTCTGCAATTGGTTGTTCTGTTTACGATGTTGTTCTCTCAATAATACTTTTTCGATTTATTAGGAGATGAAAATGAGCAGTAAAAAACTAACCCCTGCTGAAGTTAATGATGCACATAAACTCCAAACCCGTCCTCTATCTACCCCTACAGATTTAGCACCTAAAGCAACAAAAGAAGTTAGTGCAGCGATGAATGCTATTCTTGCGGATGTGTTTGCTTTATATCTAAAAACAAAGAACTTCCACTGGCATGTGAGCGGTCCTCATTTTCGTGACTATCATCTAATGTTAGATGAACAAGGTGATCAGCTCTTTGCCATGACAGATCCTATTGCCGAGCGTGTACGTAAAATTGGTGGCATGACATTACGCTCTATAGGCCAGATCTCAAAAATGCAACGTATTAAAGATAATGATGCTGAATTTGTTGAACCTTTAGATATGTTAGCTGAGCTATGTCAAGATAATCAATTACTTGCAGCAGAACTGAGAAAAGCACATGTTGTCTGTGATGAAAATAACGATATTTCTACCGCAAGCTTAATTGAAAATTGGATCGATGAAACAGAGCGTCGTACTTGGTTCTTATTTGAAGCTTGTCGACGTGCAGAAACATCAGGGCACTAATTAATCTATTTGCTAGCTATGTGACTATTTTGGCAGGGATCCCCCCTGCCTTTTTTGTTTCATCTATTTAACAATAGTTTTTTATCTCCCCTTATATTTAAGGTACTATTATTTATAGATATAGATGATAGCAATGATGAAGAACGCTAAAAATGAACAAAAAATTCATATTACCTCCTTCAGAAATAGAATTATTTCAGGAGATGATAAAAGGCACCAAAAAGCTCCCACAAGATAAAATACGCCACCAAACACCGCGAAAAAAAGTGACTCATTATCCAACAGAGCGATTACAGCAAGAGCAAATAGATGCTTCTTACTATTTCTCCGATGAGTTTCAACCCAACTTGGCAACAGAAGGCCCGATGCGTTATTTAAGAGAAGGGGCAAATGCGTACGAGCTAAAAAAATTGCGTCGTGGTGATTATGTACCAGAGTTTTTTTTAGATTTACATGGATTAACACAATTAATCGCCAAACAAGAAATTGGTGCCTTAATCGCGGCCTGTAGAAGAGAGCATGTGTATTGTGCCTGTATTATGCATGGGCATGGTAAACATATTTTAAAACAGCAAACCCCTCTTTGGTTAGCTCAACACCCTGATATTATTGCTTTTCATCAAGCACCAAAAGAGTGGGGAGGTGATGCTGCACTATTGCTGTTAGTCGAAAATGATGATATTGCGCGTCGTTAACATCACCGAATAAATCCGAACAATATAAATAACATATAGACTTTATTCGGTAATTTGTTTTAAGTTTGCTGGGGAGACTTGCCACAGCAATTTCCCCGAGCCTATTGATAAATCAAAATCAACACAAGCAATCGTTGAGGTTGAAAACATCGGTGCACTCACTGTTGGACAAAGCTCTGCCACGACATACCCTACTAAAGGTAGATGTGATATAACTAGAATATTGTGATACCCCACTTCCCCTAATGCCCTTAAATAATGAGCAATATGATCAGGATTGCCCCCAGGAATAAGCCCTTCATCGGTTTCTATCTTAGCGGGTAATACTAAGCCTTGTTGCACAACATTCAGTGTTTGTTGTGCCCGCAAATAAGGACTAACTAAAACATAATCGATACTATGATCTTGCTGTGTCATCCAATTCGCCATGGTTAATGATTCATATTCACCACGCTCTGTTAAAGATCGTAGTGCATCACTGGGCGCATCAAAAGTAGCCTCACCGTGGCGCATAATAAAAATTTGCATAATCAATATAAACCTATTTTGTTGTTATCATTTCTAAGGGTATCAATACATAAAGCAAGTAAGAATAACAAATATCTAGTCTTAACCAAAAGCCCCAAACAAATAATACGCTATTTTATCCAGTAAATTTGCTCTATTTGGTATATTTTAACACCAAAAAATTATATTTAATCTCTTATTAAAACAAACTGTCTTTAGAATATACCATTGGCGTTTATTGTCCCCCAAAAACACTTTTCACTCAGCTATCATTAACATTTATAAGCCGATTTTTGATTAATAATAACACCTTGTTTAATCAGCGCTTAATTTAGCGAAAAACGCCGTAACCCCTCGCCCAATGAGTGAACTGCATCTCAATTATATAGGTACAAAAAAAGGCGCATAAGCGCCTTAATCATCCTTTCTACTCATTGCATTATAGAATAGATAGTTAGCTATAGAATCGTTCATTTAACTCGGCCATTGCTGCTAATCGCTCACATGGCTGGAACTTTTCACCGTATTTTTCAGTTAATTGATTAAGCTTATCGACTATTTTTGTTGTTCCCATACTATCTATATACCGGAATGGTCCACCAAAGAAGGGAGGAAAACCAATACCGAAAACAGCACCAATATCACCATCCCTAGGTTGTTGAATAATGTTTTCATCTAAACAACGAACAGCTTCATTAAGCATAAGCAATAAACAACGTTCGGTTATTTCTGAAGCCGATAACTGATTTTTAGGTTTAACCTGTAATAAGCGATAAATCATCGGATCTGCACGCTTTTTATTTTTTCCTAAAGAGAAAGGTAAGGCATGCTGATTATAGAGATAAAAACCACGACCGTTTTTACGCCCTTTTCTGTCATCCGCAATAATCGCATCCACCGCAGGAGGAGATACAAAACGCTCACCAAACTCATTGACTAAAATAGGCGTTATTTTAGTACCAATATCAATTCCCACTTCATCTAAAAGTTGAATGGGGCCGACTGGAAAGCCAAATTGAACTAATGCTTTGTCAATATTCTCTATCGTTTCCCCTTCAACCAAACAGGTTAAGGCTTCACTAATATAAGGGGCGAGAATTCGATTGACATAAAAACCGGGTTTATCTCCTACCACAATGGCAACTTTGCCTTGTTTTTTAGCAAAAGCAACGGTTGTGGCGATTGTCTTAGCATCCGTTTTTTCATGAGGGATCACTTCAACTAAGGGCATTTTTTCAACGGGACTAAAATAGTGCAGCCCAATTATTTTTTCTGGATATTGTGCTTTTTCAGCAATTTTATGGATAGGAAGAGAAGAAGTATTTGAAGCAAAGATGATCTTGCCTTCACCTAAGGCTTCAATATCAGCCACCATTTTTTGCTTTAAAGCCAAATCTTCAAAAACAGCTTCGACAATAAGGTCAGTTTGATGGAAACCGCTATAATCCAATGTCCCTGATAATAACCCCATTTGTCGTTGGCGTTCACGAGCAGAGAGCCGTTTTTTCTTGACCTTAGTTGATAACGCTTTCCAACTATAGTTAAGTGCCTGCGCAATACCTTTATCACTAATATCTTTAATTCTAACGGGTAAATTACCTTTTGTTGCTGTCACAAAAGCAATACCGCCCCCCATTAACCCCCCACCTAAAATACCTATATGGTGTAAGTTATCTGGCTTTGCAGATGATCCTGTTTCATTTTTCAATGCTGTTGAGGCAAAAAAGAGATGCCGTAATGCAGATGAAACCGGGGTCATGGCCAATTCACCAAACGCATTAGCTTCTTCTTTAAAACCTGTTTGAATATCTTTCTCTAAGCCTCGTTCAATAACGTGAAGAATACGCTCTGCCGCTGGGTAATGACCTTTGGTTTTAGCTAAAGTGCGCTTTTTAGCTTGATCAAAGAGGATATTTCTTCCTAATGTGGTATTTGCCCAAAAACGCTCCATAATAGTCTGTTTTTTAGCAGCTTTTTTAGCTGTTAAAATCCATTGGGCTGCAACATCTAATAAAATAGCTTGTGGTACAACGTCATCAACTAAGCCAAGCTTGAAAGCCCGTTTGGCATTAATTTGTCGTCCAGTTAAGATCATATCTAAAGCGATCGTAACCCCTATTAAACGTGGTAATCTTTGGGTTCCCCCCGAACCTGGTAGTAATCCTAATTGAACTTCCGGAAGGCCTAAACGTGTTTTACTGTTATCGGAGCAAATTCGCCCATGGCAGGCTAATGCTAGTTCTAATCCCCCACCTAAACAGGCGCCATTGATGGCTGCGACGACAGGCAAAGGATAATTTTCTAATTGAGTAAAAAGATCTTGTCCTGCTTTTGCTAATGCGGTGGCCTCTTCTTTGGTTTTGCAATCTGCAATCATTGATATATCAGCACCAGCAATAAAATTATCAGGTTTACCTGAGGTGATAATTAATCCTTTTACACCTGAATGTTGCTGAGCCTGTTTTAATACATTTTGAAACTGTTCAACAAAAGCAGCTTTCAGTGTATTGACCTTTTCATCTACAACATTAATGGTGATAATTCCGACCTTATCGGGACGCACTGAAAACTGGAATACCGGTGATTTCTCTGATGAGGTTTGTATCCTTTGTTGAGTCGCCATTATTCCACCTCCAAAATCATCGCTGCACCCAATCCGCCCGCAGCACAAGCTGTTGTTAAACCAAAGCCACCACCTCGGCGTTTCAGTTCATGTAATGTTTGAGTCACCATTCTCGCCCCTGTTGCAGCAAAGGGGTGTCCATAAGCAATAGAGCCACCAAGAACATTGAATTTATCCATATCAACTTCGCCTATTGCTTTTGACAGTCCAAGTTGCTCTTGAGCAAATTTATCACTTGCAAATAAGGTTAAGTTACTCAACGTTTGAGCCGCAAAAGCTTCATGCATATCTATTAGTGTTAAATCACTCAAAGTAAGACCGGCTCTTGATAGTGCTAACGGAGTCGCATAAGAAGGCCCCAGTAACATATCTTTCCAGACATCAATGGCGGTAAAAGCATAGCTACGCAGATAACCTAAAGGTTGATAGCCTAAACTTTTGGCAACAGACTCTTTCATCATTAGCACAGCAGCAGCACCATCCGTAAGAGGCGTACTATTAGCCGCTGTCACACTACCGTGGCGCCTATCAAAGGCGGGCTTCAATTTTGCGTAAGAATCAAGTACAGAATTTTTGCGGATATTATTATCTTGATGAAAACCTGATTTATAGGGTGGGAAAAATGCCGTCATAACTTCGTCATTTAATTTTCCCATTTCCCACGCTTTGGCAGCTAATTGATGAGAGCGATGCGCTAATTCATCTTGCGCAACTCTTGAAATATGATAAGTCTTAGCCATCTGCTCAGCAGTATCCCCCATACGTAAACCTGTTGAATACTCAGCCACTGCGGGTGCAACGGGTAGCAGATCACCAAAGCGTAGTTGACTTAAATAACTAAGCCGTTGCCCTAATGTTTTCGCTTTACTTAAACTGAGTAAAACATCGGCTAATTTTTTACTCACGCCAATCGGTAATACAGAAGATGAATCTGCGCCACCAGCAATACCCACTGAAACATGACCTGCCAACATACTTTCAGCCACATTAGCAATAGCCTGAAAACTCGTTGCACAAGCACGGGTTACACTATAAGCATCTGTTTTTACACTTAGCCCTGCGCCAAGTACAATTTCGCGGGCAATATTCGGTGCGGCAGGCATTTGTACTACTTGACCAAACACCAGTTGATCAATAATTTCAGGAGGAATTTCATTACGGATCACTAATTCTTGTACAACCGAGCGCCCCAGCTCAACCGCAGGGATCCCCCGATAAGCGGTTGCTTGTTTAGCAAATGGGAGACGCAATCCACTGACAATCGCAACACGATCTTTTATGGTACTGCTCGCTGATGACTTCATAACGACTCCTGACAAAATGAATTCCTAACACCAAAGAGGTCTGACCTGATTAATAGAGTTAACAAAATTTTCACTTATCAGAAACATCATTTTATAAGAAGTGGGAGTTAGCGCTCATTATTTCATTCAATTAGCTGTAACTCGAAGAAAACAATAAAAGGAAGGAATAAATAATGATAAAAAATAAAAAAGGCTACTGAATTTCAATAGCCTTGAAGAAGTTTAATTTCAAAGGATTAACGTAATCCTAATTGGAAGATCAGATTTTCTGCTTCACAAGAGAAAGTAAAATCAGCGGTTAATTGAACGCCACCTTCAACATCAGCAAATTGATGTTTAATTTGGCAAGGTTCAGATGCAGTGGCATTAGCTTTAGCTGTTAGCTCATTTAACATCGCTTCAGCTTGAGCCTTATCGGCAAAAACGTGCTGATAAGATGCGGTACAATTTTTGTTGTCGATAATAGTACCAACATCAACACAACAACAAGCAGCTGTTTCTTCTGCATTACAACGATTAATTGCGTCTGCCATTTTAGTCTCCCAACAAAAGAAGTGTTAATTATCTATCATAATAGCAAAAAAATAAAATAACCTGCGTTAGCTCAAATTAACCTACAATTTTACAAAAAAAATTGATTTTACTGTTTGTTTAATAAACAAAACCATCTTTATTGGCATTTAATGTAAAATTAATGTTAACTAAATCCCAAATTTTAAATCAAATTGGAAATATATATAAAACAAACTTGCAACATTACCACTATTCATCTTTATACTTAAGCAACTGGTCTGATTTGTCATAACGACAACCGCACCTAAAATCCAGCGCTTCTAATCAGAAGTTACTTATTTAAAAAAATTATGAGGGTTTAGGTCATGAACCGTAAAAACCTGTTTACTCGCACAGCTCTCGCTGCCATTGTAGGAACACTTTCCTCTTATGCAAGCGCTGCCGGTTTTCAGTTAAATGAATATTCAACTTCAGCACTAGGTCGTGCTTTTTCAGGAGAAGGCGTTATTGCAGATGATGCGAGTGTAGGTAGTCGAAACCCTGCCGCATTGACCATGTTTGATCGTCCTGAGTTTTCCGTTGGTGCTATCCATATTAATCCCAGTGTTGATATTAAAGGTAAATCTCCACTCTCTGGCGCCAGCACTAATGCCGGCGATATCGCCCCAAGTGCTTTAGTCCCCAATATTCACTTTGTTGCGCCTATCAACGATAAATGGGCAATTGGTGCATCAGGTACTACTAACTTTGGTTTAGCTACCGACTTTAAAAAAGATTACCCAGCAGGTTTAATTGGCGGAAAAACTGATTTAAAAACCATGAACTTAAATTTAAGTGCAGGTTATCGAGTTAATAAACAATTTAGTGTCGGTTTAGGCTTAAATGCGCTCTATGCTGATGCTGAAATTACCCGCCATGTAGGTGAAGCCGGTAAGCTATTGGGTGGTACCTTATCTCAACATCCAGATCCTAACTATCAGGGATTAGGCCGTTATTTATCAAGCTTATCGCCAAGTGATCGTTTTGCACAATTAAAAGGGGATGCTTGGGGCTTTGGCTGGAACGCCGGTTTATTATATGAGTTTGATGAAGATAACCGTATCAGCTTCACTTATCGCTCTAAAGTAAAAGTGAAATTTAAAGATGGTGATTATCAAAGTGATATCCGCTCATTACCCGCACTAGAAGGTATGGGAGTGATTGGTACTAATGGAGACACCATCAAAGGTAAATTAGACCTTAACCTACCGGAGATTTGGGAATTTGCCGCTTACCACCGTGTCGCCCCTAAATGGGCTGTCCATTATAATTTAGCTTATACCAGTTGGAGTGAGTTTAAAGAGTTAAGAGCAACACGTAAAAGTGATGGTCAACAACTCTTCAACAAAGAAGAAGGCTTCCGTGATGCATGGCGTATTGCATTAGGAACCACTTATTACCATGATGATAATTGGACATTCCGCACCGGTATTGCCTTTGATGATAGTCCTGTTCCTGCGGATAAACGCTCTATCTCGATCCCTGACCAAGATCGCTTCTGGTTAAGTGCAGGGGCAACCTACGCATTTAATAAAGATATGTCTGTGGATGTTGGTTTAGCCTATATGCACGGTAAGAAAGTGACGATTAAAGAGAAGCTATCTGAAAGCTTACCATTGCCGGCTTATGAATTTGAATCATCAGGTAAAGCATGGTTATACGGTATGAACTTTAACTATCGCTTCTAAGCTGATTTGCTACTTTAAATACAAAAAATGGTCTTAAAAAAGACCATTTTTTATTTAAACAACCAGATAAACAGATTAATCGATAGAATCTAAATCATCTTCAATCGCTTTTGCGTTTGGATTTTCACCTGTTTTCCCGCCATTAGCATCGAAATCATTTTTTTGGAAATAGGCTTCACGCATCATTAAATATGGATCAGATGAGTTTTGTAAAATTGCATCTGAATCTAATAATTGAGCTCGCGTTTCAATACCTTCAAGGGCCCATTTACCCGCAGACATCCAGAAAGTGAGGTAACTCAGTACTGGATAGGTGGCATCAGCCCAATCGCCCCCCTCTTCTCGCACTGTAAAGCTGCCATAGCCCGGTAATACCACATAAGGGCCATATCCCACACCATAATGCCCTAACGTACTACCAAACCTTACAGGAACTTCTTTTTCCATTGATTCTCTAGACATTCCTGCAACATCGATTAAACCACCAATACCAAATACGGTATTGATCCAAAAACGTCCGAAATGCTTAGCCCCTTTTTCAAAATCTCCACGTAAGATGCTATTTAGCATACTTGCTGGCTCTTCAAGGTTACCTAAGAAATTCGATAGTCCATTACGTGCTGGTGGTGGAACATAATCACGCCATACTACGGCTACAGGTCGTAATACGTAAGGATCTAAAACATAATAGTTAAAATTAAACATCTGGCGGTTAAACCCTTCCAAGGGATCAGAACGACTGTCACCATTGTTAGGTGTGCTTGCACATCCTGAAAGTAAAGCTACTAAAAGAGCAACACCGCACAGGCGATACTTCATAATGTTCTCCGCTAACTGTCCTATGATAATCAGAGCATAGGTCACTATTCATCATCTTTACATATAATACTGTCAATAGGCGATAAGTGATACTGTTATTCGTTTTTAATCTTATAAGAACATTCGGGATTTATTTTTATCCAATAGAGCTAACTATGCCCGATTAACAAAAATATTTTAGATTGTTTTTTATGCAAAACACCTATAGTTACATAGTTCAAAAAGAAGTAATTCACAATAATCAAGCTAAGAATTTTCTCACCTTAAAGTATCT